>JAGLUC010000498.1 GCA_023134955.1 Methylococcales bacterium
TAGGCATCCAGCAAGAGAGGGCTTAAGAGCAAGAACCCGTCAATACAATATTGATGGGCTACTAGCATGGAGTCTATCATTGAAATTAGTAGTTGAATAAAAGCAAGCTGTTTGCATCGCATCCTTAGTTCTATAGTAGACCCCATGCTAGGAAAAAGGTACTACTCGCCCCATTAAAAGGGAAGATGCAGGTTGTTGATTTATCAGGCTTGTACAACAAGGATGTTGTACCAGAACTTACATGGACGTATTCACGCGTCCTGATAAAGCAATGATCTGGATCTTTCAAGATCAGGACAGGACGAGTAGATACGGAAAAAGAATAGTTGGTAAAAAAATTTATGGCACAGGTTCGATTACGTTTCTATGGGGAGTTGAATGATTTTATTGCACCTGCATTACGAAAGGTTGAGACTGTTCATGCTTTTTATCGAAAAGCTTCGATAAAGGATATGATCGAATCTTTCGGTGTCCCGCACACCGAAGTAGAATTGATTTTGGTAAATAGTATCTCGGTAAATTTTTCCTATACCGTAAAAGATGGCGACCGTATCAGTGTTTACCCCACATTTAAAAGTTTAGATGTAACACCATTATTACGACTTCGCCCAAAACCCTTACCTCTACCGAAATTTGTGATAGATACTAATCTTGGGCGACTAATGCGCTATTTAAGATTGTTGGGGTTTGATTGCCTGTACAGCAATGATTATGATGATGGGACAATCGCAAAAATATCGAGTGAAAAGCACAGGACATTGCTAACACGTGATCGTAGATTATTACAACGCAAGATTATAACTTACGGGTATTTTGTTCGTGAGGTAAGCCCTAAACTTCAGGTCAAAGAGGTTTTGAAACGATTTGATTTATATCGCTTGACAACACCATTCAGTCGCTGCATTCATTGTAATGGTATATTGGAGAAAATAGAGAAACATGAAATCAAGTATCAGCTAGAACCGTTGACAAAAAAGTACTATGACAAATTTCTAGTTTGCTCTGATTGCAAACAAATTTATTGGCAAGGTAGTCATTTTAAGCATGTAAAGCAATTGATAGATGAATTTACGCAAATAAGCGGATGACTGGAAAAATAACTGAAGAGTTTACTTTTGATCTTGGTTTCTGAATAATGATTCAAAACTTACAGAAAAAATTAACCATTCATCAGAACTCACCCTGACAGGAAGCGACTACATTCAACACTCAGAATGAAAATTACTAATATGTTTTCCATAGTGTTTCTATATTTATTTTTTCTACTCATTATCTTTATGTTTCAAAGGAAAATGATTTACTTTCCAGAAACTTATTCTCTTGATAGACAAACAGAACTCATCTCGCAATATAATTTAAAACCATGGCCCAGTGAAGAAAACTACCGTGGATTTATTAGCCGCAATGAATTAGCCCAAACCAAAGGAACTATCCTTGTTTTTCATGGTAATGCAGGTTCCGCCAGAGGACGATTATATTTTGTTGAGGCTTTGGAACAACTTGGTTATCGTGTGATTTTGGCTGAATACCCCGGCTATGGAGCCAGAACAGGGCAGCCTTCTGAATCAGTTTTTATCGAAGATAGCCTGCAAACCGCTCTACTTGCCCAACAAAGTTTTGATGGTTCTTTTTTTCTTTGGGGAGAGTCGCTCGGTACAGGAGTCGTTTCTGGTATAGTGAAAACAAGGAAAGTTAAAGCCAATGGCATTATTTTAATGATGCCTTTTGATAGCCTGTCTAGTATTGCTCAACACCACTACTGGTTTTTTCTGGGTAAATGGCTAATTCGGGATAAATTCGACAGTATCAAAAATTTAAAAAATTATTCAGGAAACGTTGCTGTCATTCTAGCTGAAAAAGATAAAATCATCCCAGCAAAGAATACACTTAAACTATATGACTCCATTACCGGAAAAAAGCAACTCTGGAAAATTGCAGAATCAGACCATAACTCCCTACCAGTCCATCCATCTTCCTCGTGGTGGGGAGAAATAATGAGATTTGTTGATAATAAATAAGGCTACTAATAAGTGTTATATCTAAACTGACCGACAGAAGTCAGCCAAGAGCAGCCAATCAAGTGAATATTACTTTTTCATAGCAACTTATACAAACTTCATCTAACACTAAAGTTTGCCAGACTGTAGTTTTAGAATGTTAAAAAAATCTATAAAAATATGAAAATATTTTCTGCATGCTTATTAACTGGCTTAGTAATACTTTATTTTATTGATTCTGCGTTGAGTATTGAAAACCTCAATATGGAGATGTTTACCCACAATCTTGTCCGTTTTTTTGCTGGGTTTGTGTTTTTAGGTATTGGGGGCTGGTATAAACATAAACTTAAATTCAAGATTTCTCTTTATCTCATTGTGATTTTCTTAGTCTCTGATGATATTTTCGATTACATTCGTAATATTGATAATCTGAGTTTCGATATGTTGCTCCATGATTTGTTTATAGTTATATGGGGCGCATTATCGGGTTTCTTTTTTTTAAAATCTATTTTTAAATCAAATGGCTGATCAAAACTTAAGCGAGGCTTATCAGCCAGGGAAGGGTCGAACTAGAGATTAATAATCTATTCAGTATTAATAAATAAAATCATCTTTACTATACCACCAGGTTTCTTAACATTAGCCCCACCCAATACGCCAAAGCAGCAGCACTACCACCCATCAATAAAGTTTCAGTTCCAGACCTGTACCATTTTTGTTCGACGTAGCGACCCTTCATAGAGCCAACTGCAAAAAAAGCGAATGCAGCAGCTAAAGCACTCCATTGAAAAGGTTCCAAAATAGGAAAATCAGTCAACCAGTTCCATAAAAAAGGTAGCAATGGCAAGGAACCGACTAACACAAATGCATTAAAAGTAACTATGGAAGCTTTCAACGGATTTGGGCTTTTAAGTGGGATGCCAAGCTCTTCCTGAAGCATCGTGTTAACCCAGCGTTCAACATCTGAGGTAATCACGGAAACTGCATGTTCCAGTTCTCCATCAGTAAATCCTTTTCGAGAAAAAATCTGTCTAATTTCTTCTTTTTCTCCTTCCGGAAAAATTTTAATATGTTCATATTCCTGTAGCCGGAACTTTTGATGTAGCTGTTCATCCGCCCGGGTTCCCAGATAGTTGCTTATAGCCATGCTGAATCCATCCGCAAATAAATTTGCCAGTCCCAGAATAATGACCACACTAATTTGCAGATGTGCGCCCGTTACTCCTGCAACGACAGCGAATGTTGTGACAGTTCCATCTATCGCACCATAAATGAAATCTCGCAGATAGTGGTAGGTAAAACCATGGTTAAGTCTTGAAGATATAGCTTGAGGAGTGTGGAGTAGTTTGTGCTGCTCCAGCTCTTTCGGTTTCGAGTTAGGCTGATTGTTCATCAATGTTGTGTTCTGTGTTACCAGGCATATGAGCCGTAATGTATAAAATGTGAGAGTTGTCCTGTTTGTCGAATTTTCAAGTCATCATAGTGCTTGTTAACTTTCTGACTATATCGAAAATACAGTTAGTATACACTTTACGTTTAAGAATACCTCATTCTGGTGCGTAGATTATTGTGATGGGCTAGGCGTAAAGCA
>JAGLUC010000499.1 GCA_023134955.1 Methylococcales bacterium
CGGTATATTTTCTGTGGCACTTTCCGTAGGCTTGCGCCTCCCAGGCGTTACCTGGCACCTTGCCCATTGGAGCCCGGACTTTCCTCCATTTCATCTTCCGATAAAACAGCGACTGCTCGGCCAACTCTTGGCGCGGATTATACAATATATATCGCATTTAAATGATAAAAAACTCAACTTATTCTGTCTCTAGTCGATACAAAACTATCAATAGTAATTCTACAAAACCATCCTCAGCCACCAGGATTAAAAATGTCTAGCTATACCGATTTAGATGCAGAAAGAAGGAACCTTGACAATATCTTGCGACATCCAAATATTGATGATCATATTTTTATTACTCTTATTGTAGCTAGTTTTGTAGGGGAATTAGTCATGAGGGTCTCTTTATTATTTGGCCTTATTTACTGGTTAGCCATCACCCCTTTCTTTTTTATTGCGTCTATTGTGAGCGAAAAAGCAAAAACCATCCAGACAGGTCGAGAAACTGCTCACCTTATAAAATACGAACTATTCTATTGGGGTAGCGCATTTATAGCAGTCATTCTGGTTTTTCTTCTTTGGGATACTGAACGCATTGGCCCTTTAGAAGCCAGTATTATTGTTCATATCATCTTAGCCCACACCATGTTTCTTAGTGGCATTGTGCTAGGGCTACGTTTTTACTTGGTAGGTATTCTTCTTTTTGCAACAGCCACCCTAAGCATTACTACGCAACTCACTTTAAACTTTAGCCTGGATTTAGTTGTTATAGCTTTAATCACTTGGCTGGGTTTAAAAGTTAAAAATCAATTCATACTACCTATTTTTAAAAGAGAAAGTGACTTTACAAAAAGTAAAGATGGTTATCCAGGTAAAGAACGTAGAACCTCTTGATCTGTAATCATACTCTTTATATGTATTGACTCAAACTTGATCTCGGTGCCTAGAATGTTTGACGTAAAAAGTTAGCCTGGACACGGAAAAGAATTTCATCTCTTTAAAATGTATAGAGGAGGCTCTTCTACGGTCTTATGTATAAAATATAAGGTTGATAATCATTTAATTGATTGATATTAAAACTATTTTTTAAGTAGGAAGAGCGTCTGTATTATGCTCTTTCTACATCAGGCTCAGGACAGCTTTTTCAACACTTCACCATCCGCATCAGTCCTGTGCTTGTGCGACTGACGCGGATGGTGAAGG
>JAGLUC010000005.1 GCA_023134955.1 Methylococcales bacterium
ATCTTCTATTTGATCAATAATTAATCTATTCATTTGGCTCGCTAGCTAATTCTTCTTTTTTAGGCTCAATTTCACCATTTAGCATCATTTCAATATCGTTTTCTACGCTATCAATGCCTTTTAAAGCAAATTTTTCTGCTAATAGTGTCAATATATTAGGTGTAAAGAAGGGTGGTAAAGTGGGACCAACTCGTATATTTTTAAAGCCTAAGGCAAATAAAGACAGCATCATCAAAATTGTTTTTTGTTCATACCAGGCAATTTGAAAAGAGACCGGTAAATCATTTAAAGCATTCAGTCCTAAATTACTTTGCAAGTCTTGTAAAAAACCGATAATAATAGAAAAGTCATTGCTTTGACCTACGTCAAAAAATCGAGGAATACCATCAATTTGAGCAAAATCATGTTGATGAAAACGGAATTTAATATCTCCTGCTGTCATAATTAAAATATCGTCAGCTAGGCTTTCTGCCAATTCCGTATAATATCGACGTTCTTTATGGCGACCATCCGTCCCTGCAATGACTATAATTCGTTTTATTTTATTGGCTTTAATAGCGGCTGAAATTTTACTTAGCAACTCATTCAATGTTTTAGTACCAAAACCTGTTACAACTTGTCCTTCAGTTAAAGGCGTGGGGGCATCGCTATTTAAAGCGCAATTAATAATGGTACTAAAATCTTTGCGTTGCTCTGGTTTTCTATCCGCAATATGCGGAACATTAGGCCAGCCGACCATACCCGTACTAAATAACTTATCTTGATAGGTTTTTTTAGGCTGTTGAATACTGTTAGTAGTGATTAAAACAGGACCATTAAATTTAGGGAATTCAGTTTTCTGGCTTTGCCAGGCACCGCCGTAATTAGCTACCAGATTAAAATATTTCTTCAATGCAGGGTAGGCATGGGCTGATATAGCCTCTCCATGAGTATAAACATCCACTCCTGTTTCTGCTGTTTGCTCTAGTAAATCTTCTATATCTTGTAAATCATGACCCGTGACTAAAATACCAGGATTGTCCCAAGTATCAAGGTGAACGGTTGTTGGTTCTGGGTGACCAAACTGTTTACAATTTGCTTGTTCCAGTTTTTGCATGGCAGCTAAACCTAGCTCACCACTACGAAGATTCATTGCCAGTACTTGATCAAGCGTATTATCTTTATTAAGGGTAAAATTAAGCGCTTGTTGTATGAATTGATATTGAGTGGTTTCTTCATTAGCTACAGCTAAATTGTGCACAGCCAAAGAGCCCAAACCCTTAACGGCATATAGTAGACATTCTTGTAGTGCATGAACATCTTCATCTAAAGTTTCACTGTCTTTTTCTACCCCGATTGTTGCGCCTTTATCGGTAAAAACAGTCTCATCAATAGCATCATATTGCCACTCAGCTTCCTCTGGTAAATCAGCTAAAAAAGCTTGTTCATTGTGTTGCTGATAAGCTTGTAAAAATTGTTCCCGAAGGGTATTTCTACGTCTGATTGCCTCATCTATTAAATCAACAAAATCCGCTGGTGAAAAATTAACATTAGTCACCATTGAGAATAATGCTTTTGCTATAAACCGATGTGTTTTAAGCGTAAGCAAATCAAATTCATCAGCTTTAATACTATAAAATGCCAAGCCTTTAAGGCTAAACATCAGTAAATCTTGCAAGCTGGAGATATTTTCTTTTTTACCGCAAATTCCTGTCTTGTCACAGACTAGGTTTTTTTTAGCTTCTTGGCAGTGATAACAAAACATTTTTTATCTCTCTAATGTTTTTGATGGGACTTAATCTTATAATCTGGAAGTGGCTTTAGCCTCGCATAAGTCAGGCGAGCTAAAGTCTCACTTCCAAATTTACTCTTACTTAACACGCATTCCTGCTTGTGCACCTTGATCTGGATTCAATACCCATAAATCTTCACCGCCAGGACCTGCTGCTAAGACCATGCCTTCTGATAAACCAAAACGCATTTTTCTGGCTTTTAAATTCGCTACAACAACGGTTAATTTACCTTCCAAATCTTCTGGTGCATAGGCTGATTTAATCCCTGCAAAGATATTGCGTGTTTCATCACCAATATCAACCGTTAATTGTAATAACTTATCAGCACCTTCCACATGCTCAGCTTTAATGATTTTGGCAATGCGTAAATCAATTTTAGCAAAGTCATCAAATTCAATGGTTTCAGCAATCGGCTCCCATTTTTTTGCTTGTTTCTCTGCTGTTTTTTCTAAGTTTTCTTGAGAGGCTTCAACAATTGCATCAATTTTATCGCTTTCTACTCGCGTCATTAACGGTTTAAATTTATTGATAGCATGATCTAATAAAGGCTTGGTATCAACAGGCCATACTTGCGAGTCTATATTTAAGAAGTTCTCTGCATTTTCTGCCAATGCTGGAATCACTGGTTTTAAATAAGCGACTAATAGCCTAAATAGATTAATCCCCATGGAACAAATAGCATGTAATTCAGCATCTTTTCCTTCTTCTTTTGCCACTAGCCACGGTTTTTTATCGTCAATATATTGATTGGCTTTATCCGCTAAAGCCATAATCTCGCGCATGGCTTTACCAAATTCACGCTGTTCATACAAATCGGCAATTTTTACATTGGCATCGACAAACTGCTGAAATAATTCTGGTTCTGCACAAGCAGGTGATAATTTGCCATCAAATCGTTTTTTGATAAACCCACTTGATCGACTGGCAATATTAACCACTTTACCGACTAAATCAGAATTAACCCGTTGGCTGAAATCATCAAAATTGAGATCAAGGTCATCAATGCCATCTGTTAATTTAGCGGCAAAGTAATAACGTAAATATTCGGGGTTTAAATGTTCAAGATAAGTACGCGCTTTAATAAACGTACCTCGTGACTTGGACATTTTTTCACCATTAACGGTTAAGAATCCATGGGAAAAAACGGCTGTCGGGGTTCTAAATCCCGCGCCACTTAACATTGCAGGCCAAAATAAAGCATGAAAATAAATAATGTCTTTGCCGATAAAATGATAAAGCTCTACATCACTGTCTTTAGCCCAATACTCATCAAAGTCTAAGCCCTGTTTTTCACACAGGTTTTTAAAGCTCGCCATGTAACCAATCGGGGCATCTAGCCAGACATAAAAATATTTACCGGGTGCATCTGGAATCTCAAAGCCAAAATAAGGTGCATCACGAGAAATATCCCATTGCTGCAAGCCATTTTCTAACCATTCTGCCATTTTGTTTTTAACTTCTGGCTGTAAATGACCTTCTGCTGTAGTCCAGTCTTTTAACAT
>JAGLUC010000050.1 GCA_023134955.1 Methylococcales bacterium
ACTTCATACGGGCTACTTTTTTATTTCTGAAAATTTATTATTTTCCGAAAGGTTAAATTAATCCGTTCTGTTTTCTGCTTTTTTGTTTTTGGCAATTCATGTCGCCAGTGATGCTGTATATCTCCAGCCATTATTAACAAGTCACCCTGACTTAAAATAACATCCAATACTTCTTTACTCTGCTTATGCCGGAATTTCAGCAAGCGTTCTTCACCCAGGCTAAGTGATGCAATAACAGGGTTATGCCCTAATTCTTTTTCATCATCTGCATGACAACCCATAGAGTCTGCACCATTGCGATAAAGGTTAGCCATTACACTATTAAAATAACTAGGATAATAGCTTAGAATTTTTTGCTTAATGGTTAATAAAGGATCAAGCCATGGCAAAGGTTGATGATTAACACCTGAATACTGATAGCAAGCACCTTTATCCCCATACCAGCACATTAATCGAGGAACTTTAAGCCAACGTCCATAAAGAAAAATTTGTTCTTGTTGCCAGGCTAAACCATGCCTTAATTCTACAAATAACAACTGAGCTTCAGCTTCCCTGTAAAAGCTTTTTATTAAATATAACTCGCCATCAAATTTAAGAATATTTTTCAAAAATGAACCGTTGTTTGTAAATAAAAGCTACGACTGGCAATCGGTAAATTATTGACATAGCTGTTGCTGGCAGGTACCTTTCCATTAGAATTAAACACATTACGAACTGATGCGGAAAAATTTATATGCTTAAAAAAACGTGGGCTATTCAAGGTAACATCCACTGTTTCATAATCTTTTAATGTTTGGTTAGTACTATTTTCTAAATTAAGTCTATGCCCTATCCAGTTAAACTGTGTTTGTAATTTCCACTGGGGCAGAAAAGCCCAGGCGACAGCAACATAGACCTGGTGTTCTGGTACACCGCTAATTCTTTGGGTAGTTCTTTCATTAATGGCATATTGCCAGGCATAGTTCCCTCTCAGACTGAGTTGTTGATGAATTTTCCAATCCCATTCAAACTCTGCTCCATAAGCAACTTGATCATCTCCCTTGCCTACAGTTGCAACACCTGATTCTATAACCGCAGCAATTGAGTCTTCAATCTCATAAAAATAAAAATTACTGACAAGTCTTAATTTACGATAAGGACGATAGTCAAAGGCTATCTCAATAGTATTAATAATTTCTGGTTCTAAATCAGGATTTCCAATAAATAACTGGCTATTTTGTTGTTTTTGTTCCAGAAAACTAGGTGCTCTGAAGGCTCGACCATATAGTATTTTACTGGTCAACTTTTCGTTAATATTCCATACTAGTGCCAGACGTGGATTAACTGTACTGCCAAAGTCTGAATAGTGATCATAACGAACACCACCTGTAAACATCCAGTTTTGACTAATTTGCCACTCATCTTGTAATGCAACAGACCAGATAGAGCGATGTGAGTCAGGTAAAAAAACCAGATCAGTCCCTGTTACATTAGTCAAGTTTCCATCAACGATTGCTTGCGTTCCATCAATAATACCTGACCCAAAATTACGGCTTTCTTTAGTTACCACTTGTTCATAACGATACCCAGTACTGAATCTTAACAAATGATCTTCAAAACCTTTAAAGATGGCACTTAGTTCTATTGATGCAACTTGGTTTTCTATTCCAATATAGGAATTCACTCCATCAGGAAATGAAACTAAAGCTACTGACGTGGAATTAATATTACCATTACTATCAATAGGTAAAACCGTTCCATCTGGAAAATTATGCAAGTCTGCATCTACATTGGTATATAAATAACTGGCATGTGCTAATAATTGCCAATTTTCTATGTTATCTTCAGATGAAAAACGTATATCCGTTAAATAATTTTCAGCATTAACATTTCCTTCATCATCTAGTGCTCCTCCAGCACCTGCACGCATACCAGCATCAACTTTATTGTACGCCCAAAAACCAACATCCCAATGCTTACGCTGTAAATTTAAATGGGCATTCCAGTTTTCTGCCTGTGTTTGCATTTCTCCAGGCGCTAAGGAAGCATTGCTCCCCATAGCCGAATCAAACTGGGTCTGCAAGTCTGAATCAATAATTCTGTCACCATCATTATTGTTGTGACTATACTGCAAAGTAGTTGCAATATCCCAGCCTAACCATTGCTCACTATGTAAACCCCAGATACTTTGCGCATCCCATGAGCCTCCTCGTATACCAATTTCA
The DNA here is from genome assembly GCA_023134955.1 of Methylococcales bacterium. GTDB lineage: Bacteria > Pseudomonadota > Gammaproteobacteria > Methylococcales > Methylomonadaceae > QPIN01. The sequence continues at coordinate 2,205 of JAGLUC010000050.1, forward strand.
GTTTCCTCAATATCCTTGGCTTTTTTGGTAATAATATTAATCACCCCAGCAAATGCATCTGCGCCATACAGCGCCGAACCAGGCCCTCTAATCACTTCAATTTTCTGAATGGCCTCAACTGGCAATGTCATAGCAGTCATAGAACTCCCTTTATAAGGCACTGAGAAACGGGTTCCATTCAGCATAAGTAGTACTTGGGCGTTTACATCATTACGCATGCCTCGCATGGAATAAACAGGATCATTAGTGACTTCCTGAATACTGATATGTAAGCCGGGAACTGTTTCTAAAACTTGGGGCAACTCAGTTGCCCCCATTGCCTTAATCTGCTCAGCAGTAATAACAGTAGTTATAGCTGCTGACTGATATGCTGGCTTTGCCGTTCCTGTGGCAATGGTCACGGAAATATTGGCTAGCTCTTCAGGTGACATGGCAAAGAAATCATCCATTTCATCTATCGCTCCCTGTGCCATTTGACTTGCCAATAAAAAAACAATTGAAAAGCCAATGTTTTTTAATTTTAAGGTAGTGTCATTCATGCAGCCTTACCATTTTAATTTATCTAACGGTACGGGTTTTGCAATGTAATTTCCTTGAGCATAATTAACACCCATTTCAGTAATACAGTTAAGAATATGTCTATCCTCTACAAATTCTGCGATTGTCTTTTTCCCCATCACATGCCCAACCTCATTAATGGATTTAACCAATGCCAAATTAACATGATCATCAACAACATCTTTGACAAATAATCCGTCAATCTTTAAATAATCAACGGGTAGGTTTTTTAAATAAGCAAAAGAAGAAAGCCCACTGCCAAAATCATCTAGCGAAAACAAACATCCTCTCTCTCGCAATTGATTAATAAAGTTTGTTGCGTCAATTAAATTACCAATAGCAGCTGTTTCGGTAATTTCAAAGCAAATTTTATGGGTTGGAATAGAGTATCGCTCAAAAGCATTCATAATAAAATCAAGCATACTGTCATCTGATAGAGAAAGTCCTGATAAGTTTACCGAACATAAAGTCAGCTTATCCAATTTATCAGAATGCCTGGAAATCCAGGCAAACAAATGATTAATCACCCATTTATCAAGTGAACTTGCCATATTAAATCGTTCAGCAGCGGGTAAAAAAGCACCTGGGGGAATAACACTCCCTTGTTCATTTTTATAACGAACCAATGTTTCAAAGTGCAATCCTTCCTTTAATCCATCTACCGGAATGATAAGCTGACCATACAAAATAAAACTATTATTTGCTAATCCCTTGCGAATTCTTTCCACCCACTGCATTTCACCTTGTCGAGAAGCCAGTTCCTGATCATCAGGTTTAAACACATGAACTCGATTCCGTCCCTTTTCTTTTGCTACATAACAAGCTGTATCGGCCTCTTTTAATATTTCCACAGCATTTCCTGTAGAATAATTAATTGAGGAAATACCAATACTCACCCCCACAAAAAAACTTCTATCTTCCCAGGCAAATTGAAAATCCTTTATGGTGTTCCTGAGTTTTTCACAAGCAATATAAGCCTCATTTGATGAACAATGACTCATCAAGATACCAAATTCATCACCGCCCAAGCGGGCTAAAACATCTTCTTTCCTAATCTGATGTCTTAATATATCTCCAAGCTGTCTTAATAATTCATCACCTGCCATATGTCCACAGGTATCATTAATAATTTTGAATTGATCCAGATCAAGATAACAAAGGGCACATTCTGTTTGATCTACCTTGACATCTTTAACGGCTCGTTTAAGAACAGCATCAAACTCACTTCTATTAACCAATCCTGTTAAGGCATCGTGACTGGCCTGGTAAGCTACTTTTTCAGATAACTCCCTTGCTTCGGTAACATCTTCACAAACCACCAGGAAGTTATGTTTCTGATTTTCACCTTCAATCAATCGAACCGTTTCTCTTACCCAAATAATTTTGCCATTTCGGCAAACCTTGCGAAGCTCATGTTTATGGATTTTTTTAGGTGAAGCAAAACAGCTATCAAATAACATTTTTGCTGCAAGCTGATCATCAATATGAATAAAGTCAAAAATTGAGCGATCTTGCAATTCATCACTGCTCAAATCCAGTTGCTTTGCACCAAATTTATTGACGGATACAATCAAACCTTCTGCGGATAAATTAAACACCATGGTTGGGTTATCATCGTACAATGCACGGTAATGATCTTTAGCAAATATTAACAAACGGTTTTGATACTCAACCTTTGCAATCATGCCATTTAAGCCATCAACAAGCTTACCTATCTCATCATCATTTCGCTTCTTTGCCCGCTGAGAAAAATCCTTCTCCCGGGCAATTTTATTCACGGTATTTAATAAAGTTAACAGTGGAGTTGTGACGACTTTAGTGAAGGGAATGGTCAATAAAAAGGTAATCACTGTTGCGACAAATAACACTAGAACCAAAAAACCAACCGATTTAATTTCTCTTAAATATGCCTTCTCTAAATTGGCATGAATATAAACCATTCCTATTTTTTTATTGTCCAACAAAACAGGCTTATACACATGTAGCAATACTTGATCAAAATAACTCGTTTCATCATTATATTGCTTAGGGCAAGCTTCACCTTGATATATTTTTGAACGAAAATGAGTAAATATCCGCCCTAAATCGTTGTAAATACAAGCTGAATAAAATGAAGGGATATTTTTTAAGGACTCTAAATTTTCTTTAGCCCCATCTGGGTCATTAAAAAGCAGTGTTGCTGTACTATGATTAGCAATCAATCCAGCCATCCTTGATAGATCATCAAGCGAATCTTGCTTAAATGCAGTTACTTGGAAAATAAATAATAATAATGATGCTAAAAGCAAGCCAGACAAGCTGGAAAACACCTGAATTGATAATAATTTATTTTTAATCGAAAGATTTCTAATTTGCTTAATCATTTTGCCCATCCATGAACAATTTCTGCCACTTCCAATAATTTAGAACTAATGTGTAAATGACTTTTGTTAACCGCCTGCATATTGATTTGTATTTTAACTTTCCCATCTTTCAAGAAAAATGTAATCATTCCATTAATCTGCTGAACTTTCTTAGAATTACTTACTATCAAGGTGTTTTTAAGTGAATTAATAATTAAAATATCTTCCACAGATTCTAGTGGATTCCAATCTTCATTTAACTGTGAAATATAAATAATCTGACAATTTTCAACATTAGTTACTGAAGACAAGTAATACAAGCGAATAGGCTTATTTTTTACTTTTCGCGTTTCAATGGGATCAATTATTTCTCCAAATGGGTCATTGCCCAATATACATAGATCAAACGTTTCTGATGAGTTATCAGGCCAGGAAATAAATTTTGTGAAATTATAAAGATAAGCAGCTTTAATTTTATATTCAAGACTACTGTCTTGAGCGAATATAGGAGCCGACAATAACAAAGAAGTAAGAAAAAACATCCATAAAAAGCATCCATTTTTCTTATGTAACTGATTCTTATGCTTCATATAATAAAACGAATATCTTGTTCATAGAGAAAATTAAATAATTACTTATATACTCTTCATATTTGAGAATACTTCGCTATATCTATCACTCATAACTGGATAGACAAGGTATGACCTGGATGTTAAGTATAGAACAATTAAAAAGCATTGTTATCTGCAAAAAAACAACTTAGCACTTTAATTAAATAAAAATGATCTTCAACACCCGCACTCTCTCTAATACTATGCATTGCCCACATTGGATTTCCAATATCCACTGTCCTCACGCCTAATTTTGCTGATGTCATTGGTCCGATGGTGCTTCCACAAGGTATATCTGTCCGATGAGAATACTTCTGATAAGGAACATCAACCTGTTCACACCAATCAATAAACATCGCTTCTGAGATACTTTCAGTACTATATCGCTGATTGGCATTAACTTTAATCACCGGTCCTTTATTAACCATCACTTTATGCTCTGGCTCATACGCTGAGGGAAAGTTAGGTTGATAAGCATGTGCCATATCTGCACTAATCATAAAACTCTTGGCTAATGCTCGCTGATAATCTTCTTTTTCAACATTCATAGAAAAAGCGATACGTTGAACAATATCAGCTAAAAAACTGCCATCAGCACCTTTAATACTTTCACTACCAATTTCTTCATGATCAAAAAACGCGCCCAACACAGTATTGCCAGATGCTAATACCTGATCATTTAACATCGCCTGTAAGCCGGCATGACAGGAGGCTAAATTATCCAGCTGACTATTGGCATAAAATTGTTGTTGATCCCCCCAAAGCACGCCCTTTTGAGTATCATAAACATTTAACTCCCAGGACAATATTTTGTCTGCTTTAATCCCGGATTGCTGTTCCAGCAACTGACAAAAATAGGATGAGGAAAGCTGCTTCTCAACCATTGTAGATATCATTAGTGGCAATTCATTTTGTTTATTTAATTTTAATCCATCCTCATTAACCTTTCTATTCATATGAATAGCAAGATTGGGCAAGCGTAATAAAGCTTGTTCAAAATGTACTAATTGACTCGCTATCTTTCCTGCTGAGGTTTTATAGCTTATTCGCCCAGCCAGGCTCAAGTCTCTATCGGTGAAGGTCGCTAAAATAGGCCCACCATAAACTTCCACACCCAGTCGTAATAAATCATCACTATTATTAACCGGATTAGGCTTAATTTTTAAACCTGGTGAATCAGTATGCGCCCCTAAAATTTTATACCCCGTATTTTCTAACGGATTAACTCCAGCCACAAAAAAAATAATGGAAGATCCATCTCTAATAACATAATAACGTCCGCCTGCTGCTAATGCCCACTTTTGTTTTTCATCCAGGTCTGTAAAACCAAAGCCTTCTAATTTTTTTTTAACATTCTGAACGGCATGATAAGGACTAGGGCTATTATCTATAAATTTTAATAAATCATTAATCTGTTGTTGCGCTGTCATTGCTTTTCTTTTAAATCCAAACAAACTGAGTTAATGCAATACCGCAACCCAGTGGGTTGAGGTCCGTCTTCAAAAACATGTCCCAGATGCGCATCACAAGCTTTACATTTCACTTCAACTCTTGTCATACCATGATTTTGGTCAACAATCTTTTCGATACCATCCGCACTAATAATATCCCAAAAACTGGGCCAACCCGAACCTGAATCATATTTAGTCTGTGAGTCAAATAAAGCATTATCACAGCAAACACAATGATAAACACCCCGTTTTTTACACTGTTCATATTTCCCGGTAAATGCAGGCTCGGTACCCTTCTCTCTACAGACCCTGAACTGTTCAGGTGTTAAGCGTTTTTGCCATTGTTTTTCTGTGTAAGACTTGTCTATCATTTTTATCTACCTTAGTTACTGTCATATGATAACACTGTACCTTACTGATTTTATAATTAGCGGGGCATCCTTTTGTTGCTGAATTACCCTAGCCTTCATTTATCAAACGACTACTTTATCAAACAAAACTCTCTAAACCACTATGTCAATAGATCAATTTAGAACTTGTTACAATTAAAATCAGTTGCTTTCTATCCAGAAATAGTCATAAAAAGTTATGCTATAATCTGCCAATTAATTATTTCTATAGAGAATAATCATGAATGAAATGATGAGCGCGGGCGTAGATTTAATGCTAATTGGCATGGGCATTGTATTTGCCTTTCTGGCTCTACTGATCGTATTGGTCAACATTATGACCTTAGTTATACAATGCTTTTTTTCAGAAGATCCCATAGCTGACCTCACACCAAATTCGGCATCAGCCAGCCATACGGATGCAGGTGTTATTGCTGCTATAAGTGCTGCAGTACACCAATACCGTAACAAGTATAAATAAAGTCCACCCAAAAAGTATGCCTAATAAAATTGACCCAAAAAGCTCACGGGAGAAAAACCATGACAGTGCTTAAAAAGCCCTTAGGAATAACAGAAGTTGTGTTACGAGATGCACATCAATCAATACTCGCAACACGTATGCGTATTGAAGATATGTTACCAATTTGTGAAGAACTGGATCAAATCGGCTACTGGTCAATTGAATCCTGGGGTGGCGCAACATTTGATGCTTGTATTAGATATTTAGGCGAAGATCCCTGGGAAAGATTACGCTTATTAAAAGCCGCTATGCCCAATACACCACAGCAAATGTTATTTCGTGGTCAAAATATCTTAGGTTATCGTCATTATGCCGATGACGTGGTTGATAAATTCGTCGAGCGTTGTGTTATTAATGGTATTGATGTATTTCGTATCTTTGACGCAATGAATGATATGCGCAATATTAAACAAGCTGTTAAAGCCGTTTTAAATACAGATGCACATGCTCAAGGAACTATTTCATACACCACCAGCCCTGTCCATACACTTGATAAATGGATAGAACAAGGTAAACAAATTGAAGATATGGGTGCTCATTCCATTTGTATCAAAGACATGGCTGGGTTATTAAAACCTTATGATGCATTTGAGTTGATTGGAAAACTAAAACAGGCAACCAGTATTCCTATTCACTTACATAGTCATGCCACAACAGGTCTGAGTGTTCCAACCATTATTAAAGCGGTAGAAGCTGGTATTGATAATGTGGATACTGCCATTTCATCATTAAGTATGACATATGGTCATAGCCCTACCGAGACTATTGTTGCCAGCCTGCAAGGTCAGGACAGTGACACAGGCTTAGATTTGCTTAAATTAGAAGATATTGCCCTTTATTTTAGAGATATTAGAAAAAAATATGCTCAATATGAAGGTAGCTTAAAAGGGGTTGATAGTAGAATCCTTACTTCTCAAGTACCAGGTGGCATGTTGACCAACATGGAAAGCCAGCTAAAAGAACAAGGTGCTGCTGATAAATTTGACCAGGTTTTAAAAGAAATTCCTAAAGTTCGGGAAGATTTAGGTTTTATTCCACTGGTCACACCAACTTCACAAATTGTTGGCACACAAGCCGTACTTAATGTTATCGCTGGTGAACGCTACAAAACCATCACCAAAGAAACTGCGGGGGTTTTAAAAGGCGAATACGGTGCAGCACCAGCTAAAGTTAATAAAGAACTGCAAGCACGAGTATTAGAGGGTGGAACAGCTATCACTTGTCGCCCTGCTGATTTACTTGAGCCTGAAATGCACAAGCTGGTCGCAGAGGTTAAACAAAAAGCACAAGAAGAAGGCATTACACTTGCTGAAAACATTGAAGAGGATGCTTTAATCAATGGACTTTTTGCTCAGATTGGCTGGAAATTTATTGCTAACCGTGGCAATCCTGATGCTTTTGAACCTGCACCTAATCCCAATGCTGTGACTACTACCCCATCAAGTACCAGCAATACAGCAACAGAAAGCTACTCTGTTAATGTAGACGGCAGAAACTACAATGTTGCCGTTAGTCCAGGTGGTTCAAACATTAGCGTTCAACAAACAACTACCTCAGCACCTGTAAGCAGCAGCGGTGAAGTTATTGAATCACCCATGACTGGAAACATCCTTAAAGTAAATTTTGTACAGGGCGCACATGTTAAACAAGGTGACGTAGTTTTAATTATGGAAGCCATGAAAATGGAAACAGAAGTTCGTTCCAAAATCTCTGGTACTGTTAGTATACTTAATGTAAAAGTAGGTGATGCTGTTGCCGTTGGCGACGCTTTGATAACCCTTTGATTGGCATAATATCTGATTAGACATTTACTTTTAAGCGGTTATTTAATACTCAAATTACCTTTTATTTAAAATAAAACAAAAGATTTCTATGGAAAACCTTACAGCCTTATGGGAAAGCACAGGCTTTTATAACTTCACTATGCCACAAGTATTTATGATGCTGGTTGGCTTTTTGTTGCTTTTTCTGGCTATAAAAAAAGGCTTTGAACCCCTGTTATTATTACCCATTGGCTTTGGTGCTATTTTGAGTAATATTCCTGTTGCTGGTATTGCTGAACCTGGCGGTATTTTATACTATTTTTATTTTGGTATTAAAACCGGAATTTTTCCTTTATTGATATTCATGGGTGTCGGAGCCATGACTGACTTTGGGCCCATGCTTGCCAATCCTAAAACACTATTGTTAGGCGCTGCGGCACAATTTGGTATTTTCTCTACACTTTTAGGCGCGCTTGCTCTCAATTTTATTCCTGGCATGGAATTTTCTTTGAAAGATGCGGCAGCTATTGCCATTATTGGAGGAGCAGATGGTCCAACAGCAATCTACGTTGCCTCAAAACTAGCCCCCGAACTACTCGGAGCCATTGCAGTTGCTGCCTATTCTTATATGGCTTTAGTTCCCTTAATTCAGCCACCAATTATGCGAGCATTAACAACTGAAGATGAGCGCAAAATTGAAATGCAACAACTGCGAGTTGTTAGCTCGACAGAAAAAATTGTTTTTCCGCTTATGCTTTTAATACTCAGTGCTTTATTGCTACCTTCTGCAGCCCCCTTAGTCGGCATGTTTTGTTTAGGTAATCTGATGAATGCTTGCGGCGTGGTAGAAAGATTAAGCAAAACCGCACAAAATGAACTGATTAACATTGTGACTATTTTCTTAGGCTTGGCTGTCGGCTCAAAATTAAGTGCAGAAGCCTTTCTTAAAACTGAAACATTAGGTATTTTAGCACTGGGAGCCATCGCCTTTTGTATCGGTACAGCCTGTGGTGTATTAATGGCAAAAGTGATGAATAAATTTAGTGCTACACCGATTAACCCATTAATTGGTGCTGCTGGCGTATCCGCTGTCCCTATGGCTGCCCGTGTAGCTAATAAAGTAGGTCTGGAGAGCAACCCTCACAACTTCCTGCTGATGCATGCAATGGGGCCTAATGTAGCGGGCGTTATTGGCTCTGCTGTAGCCGCTGGTATATTACTAAGCCTGGTTAAATAGATAACATTGCAGCCTTGATGCAGCAACGCGGAATCAAGGAATCAAAGCTAAAAACCTTGATTGCACTTCGTTTCATCAAGGCTACAAAAACTTAACACGATAATTAGCAAAATATAAATTGCCAAGATTTTAATCAACAATATATTTCTTAACTGTCCGTCTGTCTAATAGCGTAATTCTAGCAACCGCCTCATAACTATTATGGCGATCATAAAGAAATCGACAATATTTTTGTAATAACTTTTGGCTACTAGTCTCACCGTCATTTTTTGATAAAACAAAAGCATTGTTCGAATGATCTAACTCCACCTCAGCAACATTATATTGCCCTGTTAAACAAATACGTCTGATACACTGCTCCAGCTCTCTGACATTTCCAGACCAGGCGTAGTTTTTAGGTACTTTACTGGCAATATGCTTTTCAATACGTGATGCTAAAAGTGGTGCTGGAATCCCAGTAATCCGCGTCACCAAACTGGTAATTAAATGTCCTAGCTCATCAGGGTTTTCCTGTATCCGTTGTTGCAGGCTTGGAATTTCTATCACATCCGAGCAAAGTCGGTAATACAGATCATTTCTAAACTCACCCTGTTTGCGCAACTGTTCAATATTTCGATTAGTCGCACTAATAACTCGCCCTGAAAAACGCATTTTTTCATGACTGCCTACTGGACAAAAAACTCTATCCTGAATCACGTTTAATAACTTAACCTGTGTGGGTATATCAATATCTCCAATCTCATCAATAAATACCGCACCATGCTCGCTACATCGGGCAAATAAACCTTGATGATTTTCTATTGCACCTGTGAAAGCACCTTTTTTATGACCAAACAATTCCGACTCTAATAAAGAGGCTGGATATTGGGATAAATTAATAAATTGGAATGAGCGAGTGAAACTTTCTTTAAATCGCTTGTTATCCAGATCAAACGGAATAAAGCCAGAGCAACCAATAGTATGAGCCACCAAACTTTTACCCGTCCCCGTCTCGCCCAATAATAAAGTAGAAAAGTCTTCCATTTTTCCACACAGATAATCCATATACCACTGCGGATTAAAGGTAAAAATATTATCCCATAAGCGCATACGCAGTTCGACAATGGCTGGACAATTACCTGTTATAGCCGAACTAATAAAATAAAACCCTCGATGAAGCTGATAAAACAAAGCGATAAATCGCTCTGTTTCCTGTTTACTAAACCCGGCTTGCTGAAAACATTGATTTAAAGATTTAATAAACCGCAATTCAATCGGCTTATCCCCTGCTGCCCGTTGATCATCAATAAATTGATTGAATTGAGCTTGAAACTCATGAAATTGATAAAACAACCAGGAAAATTTCATTATTTCTTGTGTTTTACCTTGATAATCTGTAATTCGAAATTCATTTATATTTTGTATCTGCTTAGACAACAGAATTTGGATTTTGTTAACTCGCTGATAAATATCCATCTCTCCTGGCGAAATATTTAACAATTTGCAATCAGCCAGTTCTCTTTGGCTTCCAAATGGATTAACAAAGGCTAACTGGGATATTTGGCTAAAAAAATCACTTTGCTCTGCTTGTAGCTTCTTCATTATTAACACCACAGACCTGAAATATTCATTTTAAGTATAGTCTGTATACATAAAATGAACATATCCATATAAAAATCATGCTAAAAAATCCCATCCTATTGATTTAAATAGTATTTAAAAGTTGGCTTGGCTTTTGCAATAGTCTTATTGAACTTTATATTAAACAAAGGATAAATATCATGAAAAGTCTAAACCGTATCTTCGTCAGCATTAAAAGCCAAATTGACCATGCTGCTGACAAATTCGAGAACCATGAAGCACTAGCCGCCGTAGCAATTGAAGATTTACAAACAATAGCGAGTAAAACCCGTTTACACCTACATCGTGTTAGTAAGCTATCTGAGCAATATAAAAAGCAATTGGAAGAGCAACAACAACAGGCTCGTTTATGGACTGAGCGAGCAGTTAAAGCAAAAACAGAAGATCAGAAAAAAGCTCTGCAATGCCTTAAACGCTTACGTGAAGCACAGCGAAAGATTGAAATACTTGAACAACAATTACTAGAAAGTGAAGCACAGGGAAATAAAATCAGTAATGACTTAAACAATATTCAAGATCAGTTGCTTTTTTTAAAAAATCAAAAAGAAATGCTGGCAGCAAGGCAAAACCGTAGCCATATACAAGAGTCTTTACAAAACAATCAGGGAAATTCATTAACAGAGGTTCAAAGTATTTTTGAACGCTGGGAAGGCTCTGTTGTTAGTGGCGAATATGAAACAACTGAATTAGCCGACCCATTAGCCAATACATATGAGCAAGAAGAAGACGAACTGGCACTACAAATAATGCTAGATGAATTAACTACAGAAGATAAAACTTCTGAAAACGATTAATTGGGAGATGATAATGTACTCAAATGAATATATACAAGAAGCGGTTGAACCCGTAATAATAGAACAAGATGATAAACAAGCATCTAAAAGTCTCACTGCAAAAATCACCACTTATTTAAGATGGCTAGGCTTCTTGTTAATTGTCTTATCCGCTATCAGTTTTATGCTACAAGGTTATGGAGAAATTCCTCCGGCTTACCGCTATTGGGTGGGTTTAGGATTAACCTTATTATTATGTGGTGGAGGTTTAGTCTGTGCTTATTTATTTAATGAAACCAAAGGGGCTAGAATATTTTTTGGCTTAGGCACTGCCTTTTTATCCGTCCAGGTCTCTCAAATCAGTTCAATGCTGTACGCATACCTGTACGGTTCAAATGCCCTACAACCTGAATTTACCAGCCTACAATTTAATAATGTGGCTCCAGTAACTATTTCCATAGATTTTGCCATAACAGGGTTATTATTATTCTTGATTAGCTATGCCAGTTATTCTATTTTAGCCCGTAAATACCTTAAAACACTGTTGTGGACATCTGTGATTAGCAATCTTATGCTTATCCTGCCGATTCGCGAGGAAACCACTATTCCTTTCATCATTGCAGGGCTATTTATTTTTTTAAGAAAGATAGAACAAAAATTACATAATGATAGCAGTATGCGTTTGTTAGAAGGACTAGCTGCCAGGGCATTAATCAGCCTTCCTTTGTGGATTATTGTGGGTCGTAGCATACTTCACCCCACATCTTCTTTACTAATTACTGTTATTTTAGCCATGGTCGTGGTGTATTGTATTTATGATATAAAACGTTATACAAAATCATCCAGTATCCTTTATATTTCTCAGTGGATAGGAACATTTGCCGCTATCGCCATCTGGATCAATGGAATTAACAAATTCGGTGATTTTTCTAATACTCTGAGTTATTTACCTATTGCCTTTATTTTATTTATGTTATCTAGCCAGGTTAACTATCACGCTCGCTTATATCGCTTTATCAGCTCAGTGTTAACTATGTGGCTTAGCTATAGTGCTATGATGGATCAACAGGATATGTCGATTGCCGCACCTGTTATGACTATTACAGCAGGTATACTACTTACCATATCAGGCATTAAGTATCGTGAAAAAATATCATTCTTCAGCGGTAATGTATGTGTGGCAGGTGGATTTTTATTCTACTGGGAATATGCGCTTAACTTATATTCAAATGCACCCTGGATTAGCTCGATTGCACTTGGTTTATTTGTTATCTTATTAGCCTCTTATATTGAAAATAAAGAAAACCAAATTAAAGCTAAATCAAGTTATTACTTTAACGAATTAAAAAGCTGGAATTAATTAATGCTAAGGAACAGTCACTATTGCAAACACATTATTAGCTTTAGTTTATTAGTCATTCTGTCTAATAATGTGTATGCAGATCAATTAGCTAATTTCAGTAGCGATGGTTGTTCCCAGTTTCCAGATGGCACTTTAACTCAAACTGATTTATGGTGTGAATGCTGTATTTCTCATGACCTTGCTTATTGGCAAGGAGGTAGCCAAAAACAAAAACAACAGGCAGATAAAACACTAAGAGATTGTGTATTACAAAAAACCAATAACAAACTGTTTGCCAATATTATGTATTACGGGGTAACGGTTGGCGGTTTACCTGTTTTTCCAACCTGGTACCGATGGGGGTATGGCTGGCGTTATGGTCGAGGTTTTCAGTCACTTAATTTGTATGAACAACAATTGGTTGAAATAAGATTACAACATTATCATTTATCCACACCATTTTTAGCCTGTGAATTTGATTACCCACCTAGAATATATCTTCAAAAACAATGGAAAAAACTAATAGCTAATTAAAACCACCAGTGCTCCTCTATATTTACTGCGGATGAACATTTGTAGCCGTTAAACCTTTAGGACCAGTCTCAACTTCAAATTCAACCGTTTGACCTGGAGATAATTTTTTAAAACCATCACCCATAATCACGGAATAATGAACAAAAACATCTTCGTCACCTTCCACCTGCTCGATAAAACCAAAACCTTTAGCATTATTAAACCACTTGACAATACCTGTAGCCATGAAAAAACTCCTTTAATTTGAATGTGGAAATACTAAATAACAATACTAAAGCTCCCTTGTGGCCCGATAACTCAAGCGTTTAACTAATTAATTGTTACCTGATTGGCGAATATTGTACTGTTATTTATATGCTAACGCGATATTTTTCTAGTTTTTAAACTCTGCATCCTTGTCCTCCATCACATTATTCCAATTATTATAGCTACTCAGCCGCTAGTTAAAACAAAATAGACTAAAAACAAACTCATCAAAACACTAGCTTGAAAACTAACTCGCCACCCCCATACTAAAAATAACTAATTAAAACTTATTGAAGGGGTAGGCAATATGCGGATGGATAAATTAACCAGCAAATTTCAACAGGCTTTAGGTGACGCGCAGAGTCAGGCTTTAGGTAAAGACCAGCAATTTATTGAGCCTTTACATGTCATGCTCGCGCTTATTGAGCAAGAGGGTGGTAGTATCAAACCTTTATTGACTCAGTCAGGAGTCAATGTCAGTGCCTTGCGTACAGACCTTAATCAACAAATAGATAATCTTGCTTCGGTTTCTGGTACTGGTGGTGATGTTCAGCTATCTAATGAATTATCAAAAATGCTGAACTTAACTGATAAATTTGCTCAACAACGACAAGACAGCTTCATTTCCAGTGAGCTATTCTTGTTAGCCGCTTGTGAAACAAAAGGGACATTACAAACATTATTGAAAAATTCCGGGATTAATAAGTCGGCTATAGAACAGGCAATTAATAAGATGCGCGGCGGTGAAACCGTCGATGATGCCAATGCAGAAGACCAAAGAGAAGCCTTAAAAAAATATACCCTGAATCTAACCGAAAGAGCAGAACAAGGTAAATTAGATCCGGTTATCGGACGAGATGACGAAATTAGACGCACTATTCAAGTATTACAACGCAGAACTAAAAATAATCCTGTATTAATTGGTGAACCTGGGGTGGGTAAAACAGCCATTGTAGAAGGTTTGGCACAACGAATTGTTAATGGTGAAGTACCAGAAGGCATTAAAGGCAAACAATTACTGTCTTTAGATATGGCAAGCCTGATTGCAGGGGCAAAATTTCGTGGTGAATTTGAAGAACGCTTAAAAGCGGTATTAAATGACGTTGCCAAACAAGAAGGACAAGTCATCCTGTTTATTGATGAGCTTCATACCATGGTCGGCGCAGGAAAAGCCGAAGGTGCAATGGATGCAGGTAATATGTTAAAACCTGCATTAGCGCGTGGTGAATTACATTGTGTAGGCGCAACTACACTGGATGAATACAAACAATACATCGAAAAAGATGCCGCATTAGAGCGCCGCTTTCAAAAAGTTCAGGTTGACGAGCCTAGTGTAGAAGATACAGTTGCCATATTGCGCGGACTAAAAGAACGCTACGAAGTCCATCATGGTGTCGATATTACCGACCCAGCAATAGTAGCCGCTGCATCCCTTTCACATCGTTATATCTCGGACAGGCAATTACCCGATAAAGCTATTGATTTAATAGATGAAGCGGCTAGTCGAATCCGTATGGAAATAGACTCCAAACCCGAAGTAATGGATAAGCTGGACAGACGTTTAATTCAATTAAAAATTGAACGTGAAGCCATGAAAAATGAGTCTGATAATGCCTCTAAAAAACGCTTAACCATATTACAAACCGAAATATCAGAACTGGAAAAAGAATACTCCGATTTAGAAGAAATCTGGAAAAGTGAAAAAGCCGCATTACAAGGCTCAGCATCTATTAAAGAGCAGTTAGAACAAGCACGCTTTAAATTTGAAACTGCCAGTCGAGCTAATGATTTAGCACTAATGTCTGAACTACAATACGGTGAAATTCCCAAATTGGAAAAAGAACTGGATTTAGCTTCCCAGGCAGAAATGCAGGACATGACGTTATTGCGTAATAAAGTCACCGATGAAGAAATTGCCGAAGTAGTATCTAAATGGACAGGCATCCCCGTATCTAAAATGATGGAAGGTGAAAGGGACAAACTATTACACATGGAAACCGAATTAGGCAAACGGGTAATCGGGCAAGAAGAAGCCCTAAAAGCCGTGAGTAATGCCATTCGTCGCTCAAGAGCTGGTTTATCAGACCCTAACCGCCCCAATGGCTCTTTCTTGTTTTTAGGGCCTACAGGTGTGGGTAAAACTGAATTATGCAAAGCATTAGCTAACTTTATGTTTGATACAGAAGAAGCCATGGTACGCATAGATATGTCCGAATTTATGGAAAAACACTCGGTTGCCCGCTTAATTGGCGCACCTCCAGGCTATGTTGGTTATGAAGAAGGTGGTCATTTAACTGAAGCCGTTCGTAGAAAGCCCTACTCTGTCATATTATTGGATGAAATAGAAAAAGCACATCCTGATGTGTTTAATATCTTGCTACAAGTATTAGATGATGGACGCTTAACCGATGGGCAAGGAAGGACTGTCGATTTTAGAAACACCGTAATAGTCATGACCTCTAACTTAGGCTCAGACCGAATCCAGGAACTAGCTGGTACAGAAAATTACCAAGCCATGAAGGATGCGGTGATGGAAATTGTCTCCAGCCATTTCAGACCTGAATTTATCAATAGAATTGATGAATCAGTGGTGTTTCATCCACTAGACCAACAGCAAATAAGAGCAATCGCAAAAAACCAGATTGAATACTTAAAACAACGTCTACACGAAAAAGAAATAGGTTTTGAGATAACCGAATCAGCCCTGGATCTATTAGGCGAAGCAGGTTTCGACCCCATTTATGGAGCAAGACCGCTTAAAAGAGCCATCCAGAATCAACTGGAAAACCCGTTAGCTAATGAGATATTAGCAGGTAACTTTGTTTCTGGGGATGTTGTGAAAATTGATGTGAAAGAGGAGCATTTGAGTATAAATAAGTAAATTCTGAAAATTGAAAAAGCTGTAGCCATTTTGGTTATGGCTTTTTCTTTTATGTTATTCATAACTGCATATCATAATTAAAATACAGGGTTATAGGGTCAGGTCGCGAATCGCGAATCAAGCAAGTTCCATCCTAGGCAGAGTAAAATAATGGCTCTTAAAAAAATCAAGCTGGCTTGTATCTTAAAAACCTATCAGGAAAGGACGATGTTATCATAGGGCAAAGTCAAAAATGAAAAATAAGCTGTATTATTTTACCTATAAAAGAGCCTGTTAAATCAATCTGTTAGAGCTTAACTTAATGGCATTTGATCTGACCCTGTCTTTACTTTTTAGAAAATAATCTAATCCATTTAACAGAGCTTATTGTTGTATAATGATTCTTTAATATTAACTCAATAAAGAAAATGAAAAAAACAACTGTAGCTGCAATTTTATCAAGTATCTTACTCTTCAGCGGTAATCTATATGCTGAAAGCACCTCACTAAGCAATCAAAATATTCAAGGTTCGTGGACTTTGGAATACACTAAAAAATCTGAGAAATCAGAAGAAACCGTAAAACGAGAAGATACTTGGATATTTAATGATAACGGCACTGTTACTATTACCCATATTCCACGCGAAGGCGGTTATTATGATCAAGCCCCAGTAAATTATAAAATTGAAGATGGTGACTTAAAAATCTCTATTTTAGGAAGATCAGGAAAATTTGATAACTTCTCTTTGGTCAACAAAGAAGAAAAAATTATGACGCTGAAAGCTAGATTTGGCGATATTTATCAGTTTATAAAAAAATAACCTTCTAAGCATGAGAAACATTAGGGTCAGGTTCAATGTCGTTAAGTTAAGGTGATAACATAGTTATGTAGGATGGGCAAAGGGGGCTTTATCCCGTGCCCATCAAATTTAAAACA
>JAGLUC010000500.1 GCA_023134955.1 Methylococcales bacterium
AGTACGCCAGATTATAAACCCCGCGATAAGTAAAGCCAAAGGCAGTACGATAAGAAAACCTAAGCCAATAATGATCATTGATAAATTACTTAATTGTAATGATTTTCCTGTGCTTATTTTTGCTGGGATTTCGATAAATTGATCATCATGAGTTAGCCAGTTGATGAGTCTAAAGCCTAGTTCTGAATTTCCTACATTACCTAAATAGGCATTCGATAAAAAATCACCATCACCGATAACAATAATGCGTTGTGGGTCTTTTTTTGCAAATTGACGGGTTAAGGCGTAGGCAATGGTTAAAGGCCCTGTTTTTTCTTCGGTGTCTGCATCAAAGCGAACTTTCCCTGAGATTTGACCTGATTCAGTCCATGAACGCGCGACAGTTTTAAGCAGTGCTTCTGCTTTAAAATTACTTTCCGGGTCTGTTTCTAAAGCGGCAGCGAGGGGGAAAACGGTGATGCTGTTAAAGTTTTGAGTCACTGGGTGATTAGTGTATTCGCTCACTAAAACAAAGCTAGGGTCGTCAATACCATAAACTTCTGAGCTACTATCTACAATAGTGCCTGGCAGTTTGTGTACGCCAAGCAAGTCTTGTATTTCAACTAACTGTTTATTGTCTGGATCGGTAAGTAGTAGCAGGTTGCCGCCTTTTTCTATGTAATCCGTAATAATGTCCTTTTCACCCGATAATAAGGGAACGCTGGGGGCGGCTAATATTAACAGGGATGAATTGTCTGGAATGCTGGAAATTTTTGCCAGATTAATGCTTTGGGCTTTGATTTTGTATTTTTTGAGTGCTTTGCCAAATAAGCCTAAATCAAAATTGGCACGACCAGAGGGTGAGCGTTCACCATGTCCTGCTAAAAAGGTAATCCAGCGTTCATTTGTGGATGCCAGTTGCAATAGAGCATTAGTCAATGTGGATTCGTCCAGATAGCTGAGTTTTTCTGTTCGACCAAGATATTCAACAATAATGATGCCTTGAGGGCCAATATTTAGTTCTCTGGCTTTTTCTGGTACAGTGGTTGGGTCAATAAAATTAACTTTTATATCTGCTTTAAAATATTGATATTTAGCCAATAACTGGGCAATCTGCTTTTGTAGGTTGGGTTGTTTAATGTAAACGCTAACTGTAATTGGCTGGGACAGGGTTGTCAGTATTTTTTGTGAAGCTTCTGTTAATGTATTACTGGCATTGGCAGTTAAATCTATTTGTGCGGTGTAGCGTTGGCTTAACCAGGCTAAAGCAATTAACAGAGATAAAATAGCTAAAGTTAATAAGCCATTTTTTAAGCGGATACGTTGATGAATATGTGCTGATATTTTCATTTTTGCAACCTATCGTTTTCTAATCTGCGTATGCTTAGAATTAAGAATGTACCGATAAATAATAAAAAGTAGCTAATATCAAGCGTGTTAAGCAAACCACTTTGCAATGACTGAAAATGCTTTAACAGGGATAAATATTGAAATACATCATTCTGTTGCCCTTTAATGCCAGCACTCCAGTCAAGAATCCATAGCAGTAATAACAAGCCAAAGCTACTGATGGCTGCAATAGTTGGGTAACTGGCAATACATGACATGTATAAGCCTAGAGATGAAAAGGCTGCGACCAGTAAGGATAGGGCAAGCACATTACAAAAGAATTTGCCATAGTCCAGGTCACCCCCCAGCAGTAAGGACAGTGGCATTAAGAAAATAAGGCTAACGATTAACATTAGCATAGCCAAAATGCCTAAATATTTACCTAAGATTATTTCAGTGCCTGAAAGCGGTGCAGATAGTAATAATGATAAGGTTTTATTGCGGCGCTCTTCACAGATGAGTCTCATGGTTAGCATCGGGGTGACTAATAATAAAATAATAGCTGCATTGCTAAATAAAGGTAAAACAATAATATGGGTTAACCCTGGAGCATTATCAATATTAGCGAGTTGAGCTTGAAACGATGAGAATGTTTCTATTTGGGTTAAAAACAGGTAAGCCAGTATAAATTGTACAACTGCCAAAATTGACCAGGCGAGTGGAGAAAGAAATAAGGTTCTAAGTTCTCTGGAGGCGATGGAAAAAATCATGCTGTTTTCTCGGTTGTCAGGCTAATAAATATGTCTTCCATTGATTTTTTGATAGGCGATATTTCTAGCAAGCCCCAGCCAGCATTAATGATGATTTCAGCAATCAATTCTATAGGGTTGTTTTGGCTATTATGATGAATTTGGTAGTTGTTGTTTTCCAGGGTATCAATTGAATTGATGTTAGTAATGTCAGAAA
>JAGLUC010000501.1 GCA_023134955.1 Methylococcales bacterium
TGATGTAGAAAGAGCATAATACAGACGCTCTTCCTACTTAAAAAATAGTTTTAATATCAATCAATTAAATGATTATCAACCTTATATTTTATACATAAGACCGTAGAAGAGCCTTTTTTTTGCAGCAAAATCAAACAAAATCAAAGCCCCAAGCTTTTTTAAGAACTTTTGGAACGATTAATGGCAAATGAACTGCCCTCAGGTTTTTAGTCCGTCAACAAATTTTAAGAATAGCTTTTTTACGACGAAATGAGTGGGGTTCATTCATTGAATATTTTGTAGTGGAAAATCAATAGTAACAGCCATCCCTCACTCAGATTGTTTAGCACGACAAGCCTCACATACGCCATGCAATTCTAATTGTTGACTAGACAATACAAAACCAGTGCTTTCTATACTTCCCCTAAGCTCTTTTAACAATTGCTTACTTAAACCAATTTCTTTAACGGTATGACACTGGTCACAAATAAGAAACTGCGGCAATTCATGATTATGCTCACAGCTAATATGCGAACAAGCCAAATATTGATTTGAAGTTTCCAACTTATGAACCAAATTAGCTTGCATCAGAAAATCAAGCATACGATAGGCAGACATTGCAGATAATGATTCCGCAAAAACCTGCTTAAACTGATCCACAATATCATAAGCAGATAAAGGTTCTGCTGCCTGTAAAAGTATTTTCAATACCTTGCAACGCTTATCCGTCAAACGCAAGCCTGTTCGACTGCATTCACTTTGTGCTTTCTGTAAAGAAATATCTATTTTATTGGTCATTAAAACTCTATCCTTAATCCCATTTCAACTCCTCTTCCTGCTTCTGGTGCACTATTACGTAAATAAGAGACAGACTGTCGAATATCCTGATCAAGCAGGTTATTGGCTTTGACAAATAATAGCATGTCAGCATATTCGGCAATACCCAGACGATAATTAGCCGATAGATTCAATAGCCAATAGCCATCTGTTTCAGTTTCATTTAAGCCAGGATTTTGCTGTTTTTCTGCGCGGGTCATACGAAGTTGAGTTGTCCAGTCACTGCTTTCCCAGCTCAACTGCACTCCATACCTTAATGGAGGCATACGTGGAATATCGCTACCATTAGAAAACCGACCACGAACATAATCAGCAAAAAGTTCACTGTCTAAATGTCCATAATCAGTAGCCAAAATAGGAATTATTACTTGAGCTTCAAAGCCTTGAAATTCGGCATCTTGCTGTTGTGCCTGAAAAATGGGTAAACAACCATCTACAATACAGCTATTTACAATAGTTGCAGTATTAGAGTTAAAAAATTGCCCGTTGTTATTCTTGCTAATATAATCTTGCACCCAGTTTTGGTACAAATTTAAATCTGCTTGAAACAAATTATGGTCAATATGAAAACCCAATTCGATATTGTGGGAGGTTTCCACCGTCAGGTTTGCATTTCCAATGTCAAAGCTACTGGTCGCCAAATGTGCACCATTTGAAAATAATTCCTGAATATCGGGTGCTCGCTCTGATCTAGAAAAAGTCAGTTTAATGGAATCTTCTTCTGTCACACTCCAGAGTGCTGATGCAGAAAAACTAACGGGCGTATGCGTTGTTTCTGATAGTCCAACTGGATCAATCCATTGCTGCTCTACCCTCATGCCTACCTCATAAGTAAGATTTTCGGTGTGTATATCTTGCACTGTAAACAAGCCAAATGTATTAATATCTGCTTTAGGAATGATTGCTTCCTCACCTATTGCAGAAACTTCACTATTTTTAGTCTGTACACCCAACACCCCATGATCAAAAAATGCCCACGGTTTCTGAATCAATTCCATCCGGCTTTCAAAGCCTTCGTTATTAAATACTGTTCCTGCCAAACCATTTTCTAATTCAACGTGTTGATAATCGTTATAGCTCAAACGAATATGTAGATTATCAGCAAATGCCAACGGTTCCTTAATTTCAGCTTTCATATCATAGCGAGTTTGTTTCAAATCGATACGCACCTCTTCATCAGTCTCACCTCCAGGAGGAACACCATAATTGTTATCTAGGTGATTAATAGAAAAACCAACAAAACCCATATCTCTTATTATTGAAAAGCCTGCCGTGCCACTCTGAGCGTGGGTATTAGAGTTTAATAGATGTCCGCCATCATTCACTCCCTTAATTGCATTTTCAGCAATCTGTTGATTAATACTATCCCGATAAAAGCCGTCCAAATGCCAAGCCAGAATGCCTTTTCCACCATCTACTTTAAAAGCACTAGATTTACCTTCATTGACTGTGTTGTAGCGTTGTTCAAATGCACCTTCAAACAATATTTCAGGAACACTATCAGGTATCCTGTTATCCAGGACATTGACCACCCCACCAATTGCTCCACTACCATATAACAACGTTGCAGGCCCTCTAAGCACTTCAATCCGCTCCGCCCATAAGGATTCAGTACTATTGGAATGATCGGGACTTAATGAAGACACATCCAGACTTCCCAGTCCGTTTTGTAAAACATGAACACGAGATCCTGTCTGTCCACGAATAACGGGTTGACCAACACCTGGCCCAAACGATTGGCTGGTAATTCCGGGCTCATTTTTTAATGTTTCACCAATACTCAAACTAACCTTCATGCGTAATTCATCACCACTCAATATTGAGACAGGTAATGCTGTGTTTGCGGTGGATTCAATCAATGGCGTAGTAATAATAAGTTGATCTAGTTCTTGAACATGTTCTGATCCAGCAAAGCTTCGCTGATTAATGAGCAGTAACGCAAGCAGGAATAAATAAAATTGATAATTAATCATGTATAAATCAAATTAGAAGGGAAATCAAAAAAAATATATTATGTTATAACATAACAATTAGCAAATAATTTCACCAACTCCTACTTAATCTTACAATTAATAAATATTACTCATGCTTATACCGTGTTTTTCAAGATAGTTTTCGCCTAAATTATTTAAGCTGCTTCTTCAATCCTATCAGGATTGAGTGAAACTGAGCCTACTTTATCCCAGTTTCTGGTTTTTCCAGACCACCGAGTGGGATTTTCTTCTTTTTTCTGTTTATATAGTTGCACTCTTTTTTCAAGAATTTCTTCGTCTTTACCTTCGTGCCGTTGTCCTGGTGTCACGAACTTTATTTGGCTGTGCCGATGTTCTTCATTGTACCATTTTACAAAATCAGCAACCCATTCGCGCGCTTCTTCAAGGTCATTAAAGCCACTTGTTGGCCAGCTAGGGCAGTATTTTACTGTTCTAAAGAGGGCTTCAGAAAATGGGTTATCATTACTGACGCGTGGCTGGCTATAGGAGCTGGTTAGGTTTAGTTCATGCATTTTACTGCGTAAGGTGTATAGTGGAACCCAATATTTAGACCAGTACTTAAGGAGCAATTCAGCTCAAAATATAGGTTGATTATAGGGGATATTGTTATGAGTACAAAACGAAAAACGCACAGTGCAAGATTTAAGGCAAAGGTTGCCTTAGAAGCCTATAAAGGCGATAAAACAGCAGCAGAACTCATTTCTTCACATAAAATATCTTCAGGTCAGATTAGTACCTGGAAGAAGAGTTTAGTCGATGGAGCAGTACAATTATTCGAATCAGGGCATGCGAAAGCTGTTGACGAGGAAGCATTGACCTCACCTCTCTATGAAGAAATAGGTCGATTAAAGGTCGAATTAGATTGGCTTAAAAAAAAAGTTAACGAATCCTATTGAGCTCAAGAGAAAATGGATAGAGCCAGAGTATGAAGCCATTAGTATTCGTCGTCAGTGTGAGCTACTGGG
>JAGLUC010000502.1 GCA_023134955.1 Methylococcales bacterium
CGATCGGGGTTTCGAGTCATCGGTTTCTTTATTAAATTGACAGGGTTATTTAAAAACCTCAATTACGCTGTCTACAAATCTAATGAATATACTGACTTGATAATTAAAATTGAACAATTAACTGGTGAGGAAGTGAGGTTTCAGAGATTGTGAAAGTATTATGCTTTTAGCTTCTTCTTTGAAAAAAAATGGGGGGGTAAAAAATAAGCTGTTGATATTTAATATCTTATTTTTTTAAAATTAAATCTCCCCCAACCCCTCTTTTTTGTCCCTTAGCAGGACTAAAGTCCCACTTTAACTTAGAGCCAATAAAATCGAAAATTCTATTTTTAACATGTTTTCTAAAAAACAAAATAACAAAAGCCTGGAAACTGATCAGCAAATGCTCATTCGGATCAGTATTAAATTTGCCGTGATTTTTTTTGTCATTTTCATGTTTGATTTTTTACTGGATGGCTTTTCGTGGTTTTTTGATATTGTAATAGAACTCCTCCATTTATTGATTGAGTCCGTTGAATATTCAATCGAACTGATGCTGGAATACACATTAAATTCAGATCACCAGCAAAGTGAAACAATCATTGTTAATACAGCGATTATTCTTATGTTTTATGGAGCTTACAAGCTATTCCGACGAATACCTTCACTATGTAGGCGACTTAAAAATAAAATTTCACTAATCTGGCATGCCTATATAAAGCAAGAATTGTATTATTGGCAATCTGCAACATTAATCCGAAAAATAAAAATTGTGACTATCTATAGTGTTGGCGTTAGTAGTCTTCTGTTTTTAATCACACTTTGAAAATCAAGCTGGCTGCCTTTTGATTTGATAAAAGGTGAGTCAATCTATCTAAATAGAGATGATATGCTGGAAATGATCTCTCATATTGAAACATTTTCATATGAACTTCAATTACTTGTAAATAAAAAAGCCTAACGAATTAGGTTAGATGGTGATTCGCGCGTAGCGCGAAGCCACCATCTGAACCGTTTGTTGGACAAGCCCGTTACTTTCATTAATTGATGAATAACGCTATTGAAAATAGCTTTTGCTTGATTCCTAAGAGTATACTTTAACCAACCAGAACTTAATGGAATCCCATTATGGATAAATTTAGTGTTGATGCATACCAACCCAAAGAAATTGCAGCCAGAATTGAGCAAGTCAGTATCAGTAAAAGCACTTCAGACCCATTTAGGGTATTTGCACTAGCTCTACTGGCAGGTGCTTTTATCGCATTTGCCGCTGTTTTTTATATTATCACCGTTCATGATTCAACTCTAAGCGCAGGTTTTACACGGTTAATTGGTGGTCTGGTTTTTTGTTTGGGCCTGGTACTAGTCATAGTGGCAGGAGCAGAGCTATTTACAGGTAATAACTTGTTAGTGATGGCCTGTGTTGATAAAAAAATCAGTTTTAAACAATTGATGATTAATTGGATCATTGTTTTTACAGGTAATTTAATTGGATCACTGGGCGTAGTTTTTTTAATTTACCTGAGTGACCAATGGCTAATAAATGGCGGAGCAGTCGGTGCTAAAACCATCATGATAGCTAATAGCAAAGTCAATTTAAGTTTTATGGTCGCTTTCTCACGCGGAATTTTATGTAATGCCTTAGTCTGTCTAGCCGTTTGGCTATGCTTCGCCTGTCATTCGGTCACCGATAAAATATTGGCCATTATCTTCCCCATCACTGGCTTTGTAGCCATGGGTTTTGAACATTCAGTGGCAAATATGTACTTTATCCCAGCCGGATATTTGGCTCAACTAAATCCAGAAATCACTCAATTGATTACAGCAGACCTATCAAACCTGAATTTAACAGGTTTTCTGTTTAATCTATTGGTCGTCACACTAGGAAATATAGTGGGAGGAAGCTTTTTTGTAGGAATGATTTATTGGTTTATTTATCTAAAGGAATAGTAGATAAATAACATGAATATCAATTCATTTAGCACAATGGTTAACATAGTGAATGGAAATTGACATTTAAGTAGTCAAGGAGTCTAGCAATTTGCATAATTTTTTATTCTAGGGGTATACAATACAAGACCTGAATACCCCACTTTCTGTTAAAGGAATGGCAGTTGCCACAATGTTCACAATTGATTTAAGTTGTTGATACTAAGTTCGTTACAACAGAAAAGACAGTAAAAAAACCGGAGAATTGTGATGTTAATCGGGGTGCCTAAAGAAATCAAAAACAATGAATATCGTGTTGGAATGACACCAGCAGGTGTTCGTGAATTAGTTTCACACGGTCACAGGGTTATGGTTGAAGCTAATGCAGGTGAAGCTATTGGCTTAACGGATGACCTATATCAACAAGCTGGTGCAGAAGTCATAACGTCTGCTAGTGACATTTTTGCTAATGCCGACATGATAATCAAGGTCAAAGAACCACAGACTCAAGAATGTGAGATGTTAAGACAGGGACAAATTCTGTTCACCTATTTGCATTTAGCACCAGATCTACAACAAACTAAAAAATTAATAGCATCAGGTGCAATTTGCATTGCTTATGAAACTGTCACTGATGCCCATGGTGGTTTACCGTTATTGGCACCGATGAGTGAAGTCGCTGGCAGAATGGCAATACAAGCGGGGACACATGCCCTGGAGAAAACACAAGGTGGTATGGGTATATTGTTAGGCGGGGTACCTGGTGTGGCACCAGCAAAAGTTATTGTGCTTGGTGGTGGTGTTGTAGGGCTGAATGCTGCACGAATGGCGATGGGCTTAGGCGCGGATGTAACTGTCATTGATCGATCATTGGATAGATTAAAACAGTTAGATGAACAATTTGGTCCTCAGTTGAAAACCCTGTATGCCACCAAAGAAATGATTGAACGTGCTATTGTCAGGGCTGATCTAGTCATTGGTGCGGTCTTGGTTCCCGGTGCAACTGCTCCCAAGTTAATTACACGTGATAGTTTGGCAACAATGAAACAAGGGGCTGTTTTAATTGATGTTGCAATTGATCAAGGTGGTTGTTTTGAGTCATCTCACCCAACTACACATGATGATCCTACTTATATTGAACAGGGTGTGATTCACTATTGTGTAGCTAATATGCCGGGTGGTGTAGCCCGAACCTCAACCTTTGCTTTAACCAATGCCACATTGCCATTTATCATTGAATTAGCGACAAAAGGTGCCGAGCAAGCATTGTTAGACAATATACATTTACGTGATGGTTTAAATATATATAAAGGCAAGGTGACTTATCAGGCAGTAGCTGAAGCACATGGTTTTGAGTATATAGCTGCTAATGAAATTTAATGGGTTATGCACTTATGACTTGAATTCAGGATAGTCCCAAAATATCATTTCTATAACAAAAAAATAAAAATTAAGCCAAGCTGCTCTTGCAAGTCTATTTAATAGTAGTATTTCGACAGTTCAAAAATGGGAGTAGGGCAATAAGAAACCCACAGCTGCATCAAGAAAGCTACTAGATGTAATTGAAAGAAAAGGATTAACTGCGTTATTAATCGTTCCAAAAGTTTTCGCAGTAATGAAAAAGTAGCCCGTATGAAGTTT
>JAGLUC010000503.1 GCA_023134955.1 Methylococcales bacterium
CAGGTTTTAAATATCATGGTCGTGTTAAAGCATTAGCTGATGCTGCACGTGAGGCCGGATTGAAGTTCTAGGAGAATATAATGGCTACATCAGGACCTCAAGGTCAAGCAAGTGCAGATGGCATGCAGGAAAAATTGGTTTCTGTTCGCCGTGTTGCAAAAGTGGTTAAAGGCGGTAGAGTATTTGGTTTTGCTGCACTAACGGTTGTCGGAGATGGGCAAGGTCGAGTTGGTTATGGGGTAAGTAAAGCAAAAGAAGTGCCCATAGCTATTCAAAAATCACTTGAACAAGCTAGAAAAAATATGCGTAAAGTACAGTTAAAAGAAGGTACTTTGCAATATACAGTAACTGGGGAAACGGGTGCGGCAAAAGTCTATATGCAGCCTGCTTCAGAAGGTACTGGAATAATAGCTGGTGGTGCAATGCGAGCAGTATTTGAAGTGGTTGGTGTGCATAATGTACTGGCTAAATGTATTGGTACTAATAATCCTATTAATGTTGTGAGAGCAACTATTAAAGGTTTAACTGAAATGAAAAATGCTGAACAAATCGCTGCAAAACGTGGTTTAACAGTTGATCAAATTACTGGATAGTAATCATGGCTGATAAAAAATTAAGTGTAACCATGACCAAGAGTAAAATTGGGCGGCTTAAAAGCCACCAGGGATGCTTAAAAGGTTTGGGCTTACGTAAAATACGTCAAACAGTTGAAATTATTGATACCCCTGAAAATAGAGGTATGATCAATAAAGTTTCATACATGCTTAAAGTAGAGGAAGTGTAATGTATTTAAATACTATTCAGTCTGCTGATGGATCAAGAAAGAATCGTAAAAGAGTGGGGCGTGGCATAGGTTCAACTTTAGGTAAAACCTGTGGAAGGGGGCATAAGGGACAAAAATCTCGTAGTGGTGGCTTTCATAAGGTTGGTTTTGAAGGTGGTCAAATGCCTTTACAACGTAGATTACCAAAGGTTGGTTTTAGTTCGCGAGTTAAAAAATACTCTTCTGAAGTTACTTTATATGAAGTGAGTTCATTAGAATCTGAGGTGGTAGATTTGCAGGCATTGATTGCAGCAAATTTGGTGCCCTCGTTTGCTAAAACAGTAAAAGTTATTAAGTCTGGCGAAGTATCTAAGTCAGTGACAATTAAAGGATTGAAAGTAACTGCTGGTGCAAAACTTTCAATTGAAGCTGCTGGTGGCAAAGTCGAGGCATAAGTGAGTACTTCAAAAGTTGAAATGGCAAGTAAAATGGGCGCTTTCTCAGAATTGAGATCAAGATTACTTTTTGTACTTGGTGCTTTCTTCGTGTATCGCGTAGGAGCTCATATTCCTGTTCCAGGAATTGATCCGCAAGCATTGGCAATAATGTTTGAGCAACAAAGTGGCTCAATATTAGATATGTTTAATATGTTTTCGGGTGGTGCATTGATGCGTTTGAGTCTCTTTGCTCTTGGAATTATGCCTTACATATCAGCTTCAATTATTATGCAGTTAATGACTGTTGTTGTTCCAACTATGGAACAAATTAAAAAAGAAGGTGAATCTGGGCGTAGAAAAATATCCCAATACACACGTTATGGAACGGTTGTCTTAGCAACATTTCAGGCGATTGGTATTTCTATGGCATTGCAGAATCAAACAGCTGGTGGCTTAGGGGTTGTGATTAATCCTGGTACAAGCTTTATTTTTATTACAACAATTACCCTGGTTACTGGCACTATCTTTTTGATGTGGCTAGGTGAGCAGGTTACTGAGCGTGGAATTGGTAATGGTATTTCTTTAATTATCTTTGCTGGTATCGTTTCAGGTCTTCCTTCTGCAGTTGGTGGTACGCTAGAACTTGCAAGAACGGGGGAAATGAATGGCGCTTTTATAGTTTTATTATTTATTGTTGCCATTGCGGTTACTGCACTAGTTGTTTTTGTTGAGCGTGGTCAGCGCCGCATTATTATCAATTACCCTAAGCGTCAAGAGGGTCGTAAAATGATGGCGGGGCAAAGTAGTTTTTTACCACTGAAGTTAAATATGGCGGGAGTAATTCCACCTATTTTCGCTTCAAGTATTATTTTATTCCCATCAACAATTGCCGGATGGTTTAGCAGTAATGAAGGCTTTGGCTGGTTGCAAGATGTTTCAACTATGCTCTCTCCTGGTCAGCCAGTTTATGTATTATGTTATGCCACTGCGATTATATTTTTCTGCTTTTTTTATACAGCTTTGGTTTTTAATTCAAAGGAAACAGCAGATAATCTTAAAAAATCAGGTGCATTTCTTCCTGGCATTAGACCAGGGGTGCAGACGACAGCATATATAGATAAGGTAATGACACGGTTAACTTTAATTGGTGCTTTTTATATTACCCTTGTTTGTTTATTGCCTGAGTTTATGATTGTATACTGGAATGTACCCTTTTATTTTGGTGGTACATCATTATTAATTATAGTTGTTGTGGTTATGGATTTTATCTCTCAGCTTCAAACGCATTTGATGTCTCAACAATATGACGGTTTAATGAAAAAAGCTAATTTAAAAAGATAAATTTAATTAAAATAAAAGAGGTTCGATGTGAAAGTTCGTGCATCCGTAAAAAAAATTTGTAGAAATTGCAAAGTAGTAAAAAGAAATGGCGTATTACGTGTTATTTGTAAAGATGGGCGGCACAAGCAACGTCAAGGATAAATTTTGTTGCGCAGAATGTCTCGTTATGCTATGATTGTGCGCTTAACTTTAGAATACCGATGTAGGAGTATCTAGATGGCACGTATTGCCGGAATCAATGTAGCAGACCATAAACACGCAGAAATTGCGTTAACAGCAATTTATGGTGTTGGGCATCAAACTGCTAGGAAAATTTGTGATCAAGTAAAAATAGAGCCAACAGTTAAAATCGGCGAGCTGTCAGAAGCGCAGTTGGAATCAATTAGAAAGGTAATTTCTTCACTGACTGTTGAAGGTGATCTCCGTCGTGAAGTGTCAATGAATATCAAAAGACTCATGGATCTGGGTTGTTTTCGTGGGATTAGACATCGTAGAGGATTGCCGTTAAGAGGTCAGCGTACTAGAACAAACGCTCGTACTCGTAAAGGGCCTCGTAAACCAATTAGAAAATAAGATATTCTGTAAAGGCAAGATAAAATGGCAACTCAAAATCGTGCAAAAAAACGTATAAAAAAAGAAATTGCAGATGGCATAGCACATGTACATGCTTCTTTTAATAACACAATTGTAACAATAAGTGATCGAAAAGGTAATGCTCTGTCATGGGCTACTGCAGGTGGTTCTGGTTTTAGAGGTTCGCGCAAAAGCACGCCTTTTGCTGCTCAAGTAGCTGCTGAAAGAGCGGGTACTATAGCTTTAGAGTACGGTATGAAAAACCTGGATGTGATGATTAAGGGCCCAGGTCCTGGTCGTGAATCTGCGGTTAGATCATTGAATAACTTAGGTTTTAAGATCACTAATATTGTTGATGTTACGCCTATTCCTCACAATGGTTGTCGTCCACCTAAAAAACGCCGCGTTTAAAATACCGCGTTTAACCTATTCGGAGTAGTAAAAATGGCAAGATATCTTGGCCCAACTTGTAAATTAAGTCGAAGAGAAGGCGCTGACCTTTTGCTGAAAAGCAGAGGAAAGTCGTTAGAAGGAAAGTGTAAGCTAGAACAAAGGCCTGGTCAACATGGTACTGCGCGTACTAGAAATTCAGATTATGCGCTTCAGTTGAGAGCAAAGCAGAGAATTCGTCGCATCTATGGCGTATTAGAAAAACAGTTTAGAAATTACTATAAAACTGCTGACCTTAAAAAAGGTGCTACTGGTGTAAACTTATTAAACCTACTTGAATCTAGGCTTGATAATGTAGTTTATCGAATGGGATATGCAAGTACAAGAGCAGAAGCACGCCAACTGGTTTCTCATAAGTCTATTTTAGTTAATGATAAAATCACCAATATTGCTTCGTTTCAAGTAAGTGCAGGCGATGAGATTAAAGTAAGAGAAAAAGCTAAAAAGCAGCAAAGAATTATTGATTCATTGACTGTTACTGATCAATATGGATTTCCTTCATGGGTTGAAGTAAATCAAAAAGATATGGCAGGTATTTACAAGTCATATCCTGAACGCTCTGAGCTGGGTGCTGATATGAATGAGCAGTTGGTAGTAGAACTGTATTCTAAATAATTAACACTGAGAAATAAACTATGCATAATTATATTGCTGGTTTGCTAAGACCAAAGTTGGTTGAAGTAGTCAGTCATAACGTTAATCATTCAAGAATCGTCATTGAACCTTTTGAAAGGGGCTTTGGTCATTCTTTAGGAAATGCTTTAAGACGAGTGATGTTGTCTTCTATTCCTGGTTGCGCTGTTAGTGAGGTTGAAATTGAAGGTGTTCAGCACGAATACACCACAATTGAAGGTGTTCAGGAAGATGTAATTGACATCTTGCTCAATATTAAACAACTAGCTATTGTAATTCACGATAAAGATGAGGTTGAGTTTACTTTATCTAAAAAAGGTGCTGGTGTGGTAACTGCAGCTGATATAAGTTTGCCTCACGATGTAGATATTATTAATCCTGATCTGGTTATTGCTAATTTAACAGATGCTGGAGAGCTTAATATTAGGTTTAAGGCTGAACGTAATCGAGGGTATATTCCGTCTAGTGTTAGAAAAGAGCAAGAAACCTCAACTCCAGTTGGAGTTTTGTTTTTAGATGCTGCTTATAGCCCGGTTAATAAAGTTTCTTACACTGTTGAGAGTACTCGTGTTGAGCAACGTACTAACTTAGATAAGTTAATTATTGAGTTAGAAACAAATGGTACAGTTGACCCTGAGGAAACTGTTAAGTTAGCGGCAACAATTTTACATGAACAGTTATCTGTTTTTGTTGATTTTGAAAAGGTGCATACAGAGCCAGTTGAGCCAGTAGCTCCTGCTGAACCAGAATTTGATCCGGTTTTATTAAGACCTGTTGATGACTTAGAGTTCACAGTACGCTCTGCTAATTGTTTAAAAGCTGAAAATATCTTTTATATTGGTGATTTAATTCAACGCACAGAAGTCGAATTATTAAAAACACCTAATTTAGGTAAAAAATCTTTAACTGAGATTAAGGATATATTGGCATTAAAAGGCTTGTCTTTAGGAATGCGTCTTGAAAATTGGCCGCCTGAAAACTTGATTGATCAAAGCCAAGCTGGAATTTAACTTTAAGGTCGAAAGAAATGAGACATCGTAAGACAGGAAGACAATTAAATAGAAATAGTAGTCACCGTAAAGCTATGTTTAGCAATATGACTACATCATTATTTAATCATGAGTTAATTAGGACTACATTGCCAAAAGCAAAAGAATTAAGAGGCTTTGCAGAGCCATTAATTACTTTATCTAAAGATGATACTGTTGCAAAAAGACGTATAGCTTTTGCAAAATTACGTGATAGGGATACAGTAACTAAACTTTTTAATGAGTTAGGGCCTAGATACCAAGATCGCCCAGGTGGATACCTAAGAATTATCAAGTGTGGATTTAGAACAGGTGATAAAGCTCCTATGGCTTACGTTGAGTTGGTTGATAGGTCAGAGCCAGAGACACAAGAAGAAGATTAATTGTTTTTTTCTTTAATAATTAAAAAAACCGATTTTTATCGGTTTTTTTATGCCTATCACTTTATGCAGTAGTGTTTTAACGAGGTTATTTTTGAAGAGAGCTCTGCACCTGAAGCTTTTGTTTGGTGCAGAGTTTAGATTTTTTTAAAGGCAGAGAGAGTTATTTTTCTAATAAATCGATTTTATTTTCCTTTCCATTCCATTCTTCAGCATCCGCAGGTGGATCTTTAACTTCAGTAATTATTGGCCAGGATTTAGATAATTCAGCATTAAGTTCAATAAAATGCTCCTGGTTTTCAGGGAGTTCATCTTCAGCAAATATCGCTTCGGCAGGACACTCTGGTTCGCATAATGTGCAGTCAATACATTCGTCAGGATCAATGACTAAAAAGTTAGGGCCTTCATGAAAGCAGTCGACAGGGCATACGTCAACGCAATCAGTAAATTTACACTTAATACAGTTTTCTGTAACGACAAATGTCATGGTGTTTTCCAGGTAATTGGTATTGTAAAAAATTATTAATATATTAGCAGAAGTAGCTAAATATGAGTATAGATTTTAGAGAGTTTTTTAATAAAGAAATTATCTTGAGCTATTTGCTGGCTTGAGAATAATGCAATAAAATTAATTAATCTGGATGTTCTGATTCGGCTATATGTATCTAATAATGCAATGTGGGCTTCTTTTTGTAATTGCTGGTCTGCAAATGTTTGATTGGCTCTTGCAGGTTGATTTAATGCAAGCTTAAAGAATTTAACAGCCTCATTTAATTTGTCTATGCTTAGCAAATACGAAGCGTAAAAGTAGTTGGCATCAATACTCTTTGGGTTTATTTTAAGTCCCTTTTTGAGCAGTGTTTCGGCTTTTTTATTGTTACCAAAAGAAATTGGCCATCCAGGTGTCATATAATAAAGTGTGCCCAAGATAGTAAAAGCGGCTCCCTCTAGTGCAGCAGGGTGATCCTGTATTGCGCTCTCAAGTAATGTTTTTGCAGTATTAATTGATTCAAGCGCGGTAAATGGTGGTTGGTGAGCAGCATTGCTAGATATTATAATTGCTTGCCATATAATAAACCCTGTAGCTTTGTAGTGTGATTTTGATAATTGTTGGGTTTTTGTTAATAAGGCTTGATAGTTAGATGGGTTAGTCGCTTTATTTTTATTGTAATAGATATTCGCCCATTCGGACTCTATAGCATTTATTTCTGATGTTATGCTATTTGCAAACAGAGTGTTACTGGTTAGTAGTAAAAAAGCGACAATAGTTGTTTTGTTCATACAGCTTAATATAGATTATTTTTGCTATAAATACAAATCTTTCAATAAATCAAATTGTTATTACCATTTGCGGTATGGTTTTTTGCAAAGGTTGTTGTTGTAATACCGCAAATCATCAGTTACTTCTTTTGCTACCCAGTCTGGGATGTCAAAGCTTTCTTCAATTGTAGATAGTTCAATTTCAGCAACAATGAGTCCTTTGTTATCGCCTTCAAAAACGTCAACTTCCCACATGTGTTGTTTGTTAGGAACAAAATAGCGGGTTTTTTCCAGAATTGGTTTTTCACAAAGAGTATTTAGTATTTCCAGGCCATCTTCAAAAGCTATTTCATACTCAAATTCCTGTCTGTTATTGCCGATAGTAGCACTTTTGATGTTAATCCATGCCTTGTCATCACTTATACGGATCCTAACCGACCTTTTTGAATCGCTGATCAGGTAGCCTTGTTTATAGTTGCTAGAGTACTTTATCTGTTTTTTCCAGTTGTTGTTTTTAACTAAAAATTTATGTTCGATTTCTATAGCCATGATGATTAATGATTGT
This sequence comes from Methylococcales bacterium, assembly GCA_023134955.1. GTDB lineage: Bacteria > Pseudomonadota > Gammaproteobacteria > Methylococcales > Methylomonadaceae > QPIN01. The sequence goes on from JAGLUC010000503.1 coordinate 7,431, forward strand.
TGTTGCAGCTTGAGTGAGTTTTGCTGCATATTATAAACAGCCTCGTTGATCTATTTTTCTTTATTTTATTGATTGGTAATGATAAAGTAGAAAGACCTATTAAATTACTTGGTATTTATTTTGACCAGTATTTAGGATATTTTATTTATATAATGGAGAAAACAGTGGCTGTTGAATTACCTGCTTTACCTTATGCAAAAGATGCGCTTGCACCTCATATTTCAGAAGAAACGCTTGAGTTTCATTATGGTAAACACCATCAAACATACGTGACTAATCTAAATAACCTAATTTCTGGTACTTCTTTTGAAGATGCTTCGTTGGAGTCTATCGTTGCTCGTTCAGAAGGTGGTATGTTTAATAATGCTGCTCAAATCTGGAATCATACTTTTTATTGGAATAGCCTGTCTCCAAATGGTGGTGGTGCACCAGAGGGAGCATTAGCTGATGCTATTAATGCTAAATTTGGGTCTTTTGATGAATTTAAAGCTGAATTTACAAAGTGTGCTGTGACAACTTTTGGTTCTGGTTGGGCTTGGCTGGTCAAAAATTCTGATGGTAGTATTGAGCTGGTAAGTACCAGTAATGCAGGATGTCCATTAACCAAAGGGCAAACCCCTTTGTTGACCTGTGATGTTTGGGAGCATGCTTATTACATTGATTACCGTAATGCCAGGCCTAAGTATTTAGAAGCTTTCTGGGTTTTAGTTAATTGGGAGTTTGCGACTGCAAATTATTCAGCTTAAATTTTGTTAAGTAAATGATTATTAGCTGCTATACCTTCCTGGTATAGCGGCTTTTTTTATGCGTATTATTTTTTAGGCATAAAAAAACCCACTTAATTGCTTAAGCAGGTTTATTAGTATTAGCTAGCTAATGCTATTTTTTCTTGTTACGCTCTTGAACTTCTTTAATCACTTCTTCTGCTACGTTTTTAGGACATGGCAAATAATGAGAGAATTCCATTGAGAATTGTCCGCGACCTGAAGTCATGGTACGCAAGTCACCAATGTAGCCAAACATTTCACTTAAAGCAACATCAGCTTTAATACGCACTCCAGTGACACCCGCTTCTTGTGATTTAATCATGCCACGACGACGGTTAAGGTCACCAATTACATCACCCACGTGATCTTCTGGTGTAAATACATCAACGTTCATGATGGGTTCAATTAATTGTGGGCCTGCTTTAGGAATTGATTGGCGATAAGCTGCTCTGGCAGCAATTTCAAAAGCAACCGCTGATGAATCCACTGCATGGAAAGCACCATCAAGTAAAGTGACTTTAAAGTCCAGACATGGAAAGCCAGCTAAAACACCATTTGCAATACTGTTTTTAAAGCCTTTATCTACAGCAGGCCAAAATTCTCTTGGTACGTTACCACCAGTTACTTTAGATTCAAAAACAAAGCCTGAACCTGGCTCACCAGGTTCGATAAGATAATCGATTTTACCGTATTGACCAGAACCACCAGATTGTTTCTTGTGTGTATAGCTATCTTCAATACTTTTAGTAATGGTTTCGCGGTAAGCAACTTGTGGTTTACCTACTTCAACATCAATGCCGTGAGTACGCTTAAGGATGTCGATTTTAATATCAAGATGTAGCTCGCCCATGCCGCGAAGAATGGTTTCACCACTGTCTTCGTCTGTTTCAACGCGGAAAGAAGGATCTTCTGCAATCATTTTACCGATAGCAATACCCATTTTCTCAGAGCCAGCTTTATCTTTTGGTGCGACAGCAATTGAGATAACTGGGTCAGGAAAGACCATAGGTTCAAGTGTTGCCGGGTTTTTAGGGTCGCATAAGGTGTGCCCTGTCTGAACATTTTTCATACCTACAACGGCGATAATGTCACCCGCCTGAGCAGAATCAAGCTCAATACGTTCGTCTGCGTGCATTTCTACCAAGCGACCAATGCGCTCTGACTTTCCGGTAAAGCTATTTAATACAGACATGCCTTTTTCAATTTTACCTGAGTAAATGCGAATAAAGGTCAGTGCGCCGTAACGATCATCCATGATTTTGAATGCAAGTGCACGTAAAGGTTTGTCTGCATCAACAATTGCAAATTCGCCAGTTTCATTACCATCTTCATCAACTTCAGGCTGAGGTTTAACTTCAGTGGGGCTTGGGAGGTAGTCGATAACTGCATTAAGAATCAGTTGAATGCCTTTGTTCTTGAATGCCGATCCACAGTAAGTAGGAAAGAAGTCAAGATTGATGGTTCCTTTACGGATACATGCTTTGATGGTTTCCATATCAGGCTCTTCACCGTCCAGGTATTTTTCCATTGCATCATCGTCTTGCTCAACCGCAGTTTCGATTAATTTTTCACGCCATTCTTCAACTTTGTCTACCATGTCAGCAGGCACGTCTTGAATTTCATAGTTTGTTGGGTCGCCAGATTCGTCCCATACCCATGCTTTGCGAGTTAATAAATCAACAACACCGCAAAATTGGTCTTCTTCGCCGATAGGTAAAACCATGACCAGAGGATTTGCGCCTAATACATCTTCAACCTGTTTAACTACACGATAGAAATCAGCACCTAAGCGGTCTAGTTTGTTGACTAGGATAATACGGGCAACTTCTGAGTCATTAGCATAGCGCCAGTTAGTTTCAGATTGGGGTTCAACACCACCAGATCCACAGAATACACCAATACCACCATCTAATACTTTTAGAGAGCGGTAAACCTCAATTGTAAAGTCAACGTGTCCTGGTGTGTCAATGATGTTGAAACGGTGATCGTCCCAGAAACAAGAGGTTGCCGCAGACTGAATGGTAATGCCACGTTCTTGTTCTTGTTCCATGAAGTCAGTGGTCGCTGCGCCATCATGTACTTCGCCTAATTTATGGATTTTACCGGTTAGTTTTAAAATTCGCTCTGTTGTTGTTGTTTTACCAGCATCAACGTGGGCAAATATGCCGATGTTTCTGTAGAGGGATAGATCTGTCATGTTTGTGCTCTAAAAAATGAAATAAAAAAACTGTAAAACCCGCTGTTAAGGCGATAAATTAAAGTATTATTCGTTAAAATCATAGATGCAAACTAAATTTGCACCTCGAAAATCCTCTTATTCTACACTAAAGTAATAAAAAAATAGAGTATTACTGTTAAAAAAGTCGAATGTTTTTTAGTGTAACTTGGGCTTGATTCTAATAACTAAGAATAGTAAGAAGTCTGATTTTTGGTACAAAAGAAACAATCTTTGAAAAACTGTCAAAATTTGAAAAAAGATTTAAAAATTACTTTGTTTTATTTGAAAGTGTATTTTCCAGAATGTAAGCTATAAACCATAATTCATTGAATATATGGCATCTATTTCTGTTAGATCTTTAAAAGCCTCATAAGGTGTTTATTAAGTCCCAAACATTTTCTTGGTTTGCTATTGAATTTATCAACAGCATCGAAAACTTGTTTTATTGTTACGCCTGTTCACGCTATTGTATTAGTAAACATTTCATCTACTAATTCTTTCTAATTGCGCATATATTAATTTTTGTATTATGCTTATTACATTAGTTTTAATAAGAAATGTGAGGGGGGGGGCATTGGAAAATGAAAGAAACGAATTAATGGGGTTTAAGATAACCGTTTCTACTCACCATACACATCAAAAAAGTAAAAATACTAGTCTTGGCAAATGGGTTCAGCCCATGAATACAATTAAAATTGGTAAATACTCAATTGATGGTGGTTTTATTTATGTTGGAGGGATTCTTAAAGGTCTAGATGACTATTATACCGAATCATCATTAGTTGACCCTTCATTAACTATTGATGAAAAACCCCCTGATTATAATGCTGATGAAATGGGATATTGGCCTAGTTATTGTGATATTAGTCCTTCAAGTAGAGCTGCTTACTTAGAGTGGTTAGCAAGTGATAGAAATAACCCAGAAACACCAATAGCTTTTGTTTTTCTTTATTTTTATGGACTTGAACGTCGATTACTTTTTGATTCATTAAAAGGTGTTGTTACTGTTGAGGAAAGAGTAGAACTTATTAAAGAACTATACCGGTTAAAGGGTATTTATGGGGATAATCGTTCTTTTAATGGTTATGTAAATAACTTGCTCGCTTTTGTATGGGTTCAAAACGAAGGGAGCTATAAAATTGATAATAAGCTTGTTTTTAGTGGCATAGAGTTTTCGGTTGTATTTAAATTATTTTTAGCAAAAGATGTAAATAAAAGGAAGCCAATATCTAATGTTTTAGCTTTAGCTTGGATTAGAAATCACCCCGATATAAATTTAAAAACTCCTGCAATACGATGTAAAAATGAGTTTAATCAATTGTTTAAACTTCGATATACTCAAAAATACGGTGAAGGATTATCCATATCAGCAAATAAGACGAAATTAAAGTTTGACTATTATCCTGCAAGCTCCTCTTTAAGAGGCTACCAAGGTATTAAGTTAGACTTGCCAGATGCAAGTCGATTGAAAGCCCCCGTAAAAAAAATAGCTATGCTTGCAGAAGCATGCACTGTTGAATTAGATTCATATAGTAGGTTTTTAGGTAGAAATGAAAACAATAGAGCATCTTTATCTTTACTGGCATTATTACCATCAGAACTAATTGACTCAGTTAATAATCCAATATTTACTAGTTTAAAGCAGTGGTTAATAGACCAATTAGTACAGTCTAAAGGAGTAATATCAGTTAATGCTTTACTTGAAAAATTTGCTGATGAAAGACCTTTAACAATTAACAAAAAAGAAAGTGAAATGATAGCCACTATCATTGAAAAAGCAGGCTTTGGCATGGCTCCAGATATACGTTTTCATCATGCAAAACTTGATATTAAAGGGAGTGTCGTTATCTTTAAAGAAGGGCATGGAGAAGGTTTTATTCCCTCACACAGTTTTAATCAGGTTGGAACTATTTTACGTTTAGGCTCAATTGTTGCGAAAATTGATGGGCATGTGGATGTTACTGAAGTATTATTTTTAGAAAATCTTATTGAAAATGATAATCAATTAAATGAAAAAGAAAAATCTTCGTTAAATGCTTATTTGCATTGGCAATTAAATACTAGTTTAAATATGGCTGGTTTAAAAGCAAGGCTTAGTAGCATTAGTGATAGAGAAAAAACTGCAATTGGCCATATTTTAATAGGTGTTGCACTTGCCGATGGTAAGATAGATTCAATAGAAATTAAGCAATTAGAAAAACTGTATACTTCACTAGGACTGAATAAATCTTCAATATTAAATGATATTCATCAAATGTCTTCTAGTAGAGGTATTAGCAAACAGTTTGATACATCTGTAGTAATAAAAGACAGTAGGAATAAACAAACAATTCAGAGGTCACAAGAGTTTTCAATTAACAAAGAACTTTTGAAATTATATGAAGAAGAAACGGCGGGTGTTAAAGGTATACTCGAATCTATTTTTATTGATGATGACTATTTGGCAGGCGAATTGTCACAAGAAGAACCCAGTGCAAATGCTGAATATGAAAATGATGAGTATTTGGGCTTAGATGAAAAGCATTCTATACTTTATCAACAGCTCATTGTAAAAGAAGAGTGGTCACAAAATGAAGTGAAATCGTTATGTAAAAATCTAAATTTAATGGTAGATGGGGCATGTGAAATAATTAATGATTGGGCGTTTGATAAGGTTGATGCGCCTGTTATTGAAAATGGGAACACACTATTTGTTGACTTAGAACTTGTTAAAGAAATCACTGCTATATAAATAGGAATTAACTATGACAACTAGACGTTTACGAGCTAAAGAAAGAGATTCTATTATCCAGTCTCTTAAAGCAGGGGTAACACCTCGAACTGGTATACAGCACATTCAAGTGGGTCGAGTAAATGAAGTTAAAGCATTGTTGCAAGATATAGAAAGGGTTGCCGATGGTGGTTCGGCTTTTCGCCTGATTATAGGCGACTATGGTTCAGGAAAAACCTTTTTCTTGAGTGTTATTAGAACCATTGCACTTGAGAAAAAACTGGTAACCATTAATGCCGACCTATCACCCGATAGAAGACTCCATGCTTCATCAGGGCAGGCTAGAAACTTATACTCAGAATTAATGAGAAACCTCTCTACTCGCAATAAACCTGATGGTAATGCTTTAATCAGTGTAGTTGAGCGTTTTGTAACAAGTGCCAGTCAAAAAGCTGATGATACAGAACGAGATGTAACGACAGTTATACAGGAACGTTTATCGTTATTAACAGAATTAGTCGGTGGTTATGATTTTGCTAAAGTCATAGAGGCTTATTGGCTTGGCCATGAACAAGATAATGAGCGATTAAAAACAAATGCTATTCGATGGTTGAGAGCCGAATACTCCACAAAAACAGATGCAAAAAAAGATTTGGGAGTTAGGTCAATTATTTCTGATTCATCTTTCTACGATAGTTTGAAGCTTATGAGTCTATTCGTTAGACAAGCTGGCTATAATGGTTTATTGGTAAATTTAGATGAAATGGTTAATTTATATAAATTAAATAGCACACAAGCCAGAACATCGAATTATGAGCAAATTTTAAGAATATTAAATGACTGCCTTCAAGGTAGTGCTGAATATTTAGGCTTTTTATTGGGAGGAACACCAGAGTTTCTTTTAGACCCTAGAAAAGGACTTTATAGCTATGAAGCATTACAAACTAGATTAGCAGAAAATACATTCGCTAAAAAAGCAGGGGTTTTAGACTATTCTTCACCAGCAATGCATCTTGCCAGTCTAACACCTGAAGAATTATTTATTTTACTAAAAAATTTACGGCATGTTTTTGCATCAGGGGATACAGAAAAGTATTTAGTATCAGATGAAGCTCTTGAAGCTTTTTTACGACATTGTAGTGAAAAAATTGGTGATGCCTATTTTAGAACACCTAGGAATACCATAAAGGCATTTATAGATATGCTGGCAATACTTGATCAAAATGACAATTTAAAATGGAACGATATGATCAGTTCAATAGAACTTCATAAGGAAAAAACCAGTGATATGCCAGATATTCAGCCAGCAACAGATGACGGATTAGCTGGTTTTTCGCTTTAATTGTGGATAATTCTTTCCAATTATTAGACCCCAAAATTCAAAAATGGGTTTATAAGCAAGGATGGTCAAATCTTAGACAAATTCAGAATGATGCTATCAAGCCTATTCTTTCAGGAAAAACAGATATAGTTATCAGTGCTGCAACGGCGGCAGGAAAAACTGAAGCTGCTTTTTTACCTGCTTGTACAGCAATTTCAAACTTAACAGATAGTATTGGGATTTTATATATTAGTCCATTAAAAGCATTAATTAATGATCAATATCGTCGACTAGAAGGTTTATGTTATATGCTGGATATGCCTGTTACGGCATGGCATGGGGATAGTTCTCAATCTAAAAAAAAACGATGTAAAAAGAACCCTCAAGGTATCATTTTAATAACACCTGAATCATTAGAATCTCTGTTAATTCGAGATGCAGGCTGGGTGCGGTCGGCATTTGAATCTTTAAAATACATTATTATTGATGAGTATCATGCTTTTATCGGTTCTGAACGTGGATGTCATCTACAATCTTTAATGCATAGATTGGAATGTTTATTAGAACGCCAATCAACCCCTATTCCTCGTATTGCTTTAAGTGCTACTTTAGGTGAGATGGATAAAGTAGGGGGTTATTTAAGACCTAATAAAGCATTGCCATGGGAATTGATTAAAGGTTCTGAGGCTAATTTTCATTTAAAAATGCAAATTAAAGGTTATATAAATAAGCTGCCAGAAATGTTAAAACTAAATGAGACTGAATACAGTGAATTACTACCCAGTACAGATCAAAAAATAGCACAAGATTTATATCAAGTATTAAGAGGAGAATCTCATTTAGTCTTTGCAAATAGCCGTAAACGGACTGAACATTTTGCCGTGATATTAAGTGATATGTGTACAGATAATATTGTACCCAATGAATTTTTTCCTCATCATGGTTCTTTATCAAAAGAGCTTAGAGTTGAACTTGAAAGTCGTCTCCAAAAAGAAAGCCTACCAACGACGGCTATTTGTACTATGACATTAGAGTTAGGTATTGATATAGGCAAAGTGACTTCAGTTGCACAAATTACTGCACCACATTCAGTTGCTAGTTTAAGACAGCGAATTGGGAGGTCAGGGCGTAGGGAGGGGGCGGCAATATTACGAATGTATATTACTGAAAAAGAACTTTCTAGTAGCTCTAGTATTTCTGACAAACTTAGAATGGAATTATTACAAAGTATTGCAATGGTTCACTTGTTAGTAAAAGATAAATGGAATGAGCCCCCTGATATGCAGTTATGTCATTTTTCAACTTTATTGCATCAAATATTAGCAGTGATAGCTCAATGGGGCGGTGTAAGGGCTGATCAGTTGTGGACGCTTTTATGTGAATCAGATTCATTTAATAAAGTTACTGTAGAACATTTTAAAGCATTATTATCCCAAATGGGGGAGTTGCAATTAATTTCTCAATTAACAAGTGGTGAGCTTGTTTTAGCGATTAAAGGTGAATATTTAGTAGATCATTATACATTTTATGCTGTATTTAAAACCCCAGAAGAATACCGAGTTATGCATCAAGGTAAATCATTAGGAACACTTCCTGTGGATGCAATGGCACTAGCAAATGAGCATATAGTATTTGCTGGAAGGCGTTGGAAGATAAATGATGTTGATATTGATAAAAAATTGATCATTGTCAATCCTACGAAAGGCGGAAGTCCGCCCAATTTTGTTGGTGGAGGTGGAATACCAGTTCATGATAGAGTTCGGCAAGAAATGTATAAGATATATCAAAAAGGAGATTACAAAATAGATCTGGGAGAATCAAAAATTGATTTTTTAGATAGTACTGCACGAGACTTATTTTTTGAAGGGTTGGAATATTTTAGAAATGCAAAATTACAATATTCATTTTTAATAGCTCATGGTGAATATATCTACATTATTCCTTGGATAGGTGACAAAATAATTAATACACTTATTATGCTTTTGCTTAGAGAGGATATTAAGAGTAGTAATTATGGTGGAGTGATAGAAATTGTTGGTATGGATGAATATGCTATCTTTTCTACCTTTAAAAAAATAGCAAAGCAAAGTTTACCAACGGAGAGTGAGCTTGCTTTGTTGGTAAAAGATAAGATTGTCGAAAAGTATGATCACCTATTACCTGAGTCATTATTACTAGATGGTTATGGGGCTAGAGAGTTTGATGTTTCAGGAGCTCATGAATGGTTATTGAACACTCTGTTTGAGTAAAGTTGTTGAGAGAGAAAAGCCTAATTTCTGATTTTTACAAAGTTGAGAAAAGAGTTGATAGCGTCTCATTGCATTGAATTAGGATAAATCAGCTCATTTCTTAAGGTGTATTGAATTAGGCTTGGTTTGTTTGCAATTCTTTTAATTTCATTAGACCATAGAGAGTGTCAATAGTAGGACAGGGGACTTGTTGTCTTTGCGCTGCTCTGATGGTGTTTCCAAGAATAGCCTCTATTTCCATGGTCTGATGATTTTGGTAATCTAACAGCATACTGGTTTTATACGGTGGCATGACATAGGTGTTATTGATATTGGTATCAATGCTATCAGCAGGTAATGTGTGCCCACAGGCATGGGCAATATCGCAAACTTCTTGCATAATGACACGAATTAACTTTTCCTGGCTGGATAAAATTTCTTGAGTCGATAGTCCATCAGATAAAACAGATAAAGGGTTAAAAGAGGCGTTCCAAAGGCATTTTAACCAGCGACTGGTTGTTATTTGATTTGTAGTGACCGCTTCTATTCCCGATTGTATGAATAGCTCAGATAAATACTGGACTTTATTACTGGATGATAGTTTTTTGTTAAGGCTTCCTAGAGTTAATTTGCCATAAGCCAAGTGATGAATAACCCCTGGTTTTATACGATTGCAACAAATAAAGGCTAAGCCACTGATAATTTCATTATCAGGGAATGCATCAATTAATTGTTGTTCAACTTCAACACCATTTTGAATAAATACGATAGTGGTGTTTGGAGTTACAGCATCTTGTATTATTTTAACTCTATCAATATTGGGTGTTATTTTGGTACAGAGCAATAGATAGTCCGCTTTGCCTTTATATTCAGAGGCATTAGATAATATTTGTGATGGATTAAAAACCCAGTTTCCAAGATTATGACTATTTATTATATAGCCTTGTTTTTTGACAGTTTGATAATCAGTTCGGCAAACTACCGATACATCCGCACCTGCTTTTGCTAATAATGCCCCGTAAAAGCCACCAATTGCGCCTGTACCGACAATTAGAATGTTGTCCTGCTTCATTATGGTTCTAAATCAGACATAATTTGTTTTAAAAAAGGAATGGTTAGTTTTCGTTGAGCGGCCAGAGTTGCCTGATCAATTTTATCTAACAATTGCCAGATGGAAGGCAAGTCTTGAGCATAATGTGTCATTAGAAAGTTCCCAACATGGATGGGAATTTTAAATCCTAAGTCATTAGCTTTATAGATAAGAGCATTAAGAAGTTGATCGTCTGTCAGGGTGTTTAGTTTTTGGGTGAGTCCCCAGCTCATACGTGTTTTTAAGTCAGGTAATTGAAAAGATAGAAATTTGGGAGGGCAGGGGGCAGACAAGACTAATTGTTTGTTATTATCCCTATGCATGTTAAAGAAATTAAAAAATGCTTGTTCCCATGCTGTGTTTTCTGCAATTTGATCAATATTATCAAGGCATACAAGGTCATATGTTTCAAGACTATCAAGCATTTCAGGGTCAGGTAAATCATTAGCAGTAAAGCAATAATAAAAGCTGATTTTATTTGGGTGATTGAGTTGTGTTGTAGCTTGTAATAAATGTGTTTTCCCCGTGCCTGCTTCTCCCCAGAGAAATATGAGTAATTCATTACTGGAAAAAATGTGTTGAAGATGATTAATCGCTTCTTCATTATTGCCAGAATAGAATGTGTTAAAAGATTGGTTTGCCTGAAACTCAAACTGTAAAGGGAATTGTTTAGGCACTATTATTCAATTTTCTCAGCTTTATAGACGTAAAATCCAGCGCCTGTGCAGAGTAACAGACTAAAAAAAACTTCTAATAAACCATAATAAAGTTCTGCGGGAGTAGTGTAAGCCTCACTAATACCGTGGGTAAAATAAAACAGGCTGATATAGCACATCCAGGTACAGCTTTTTAAATTACCATTTAGGAAGCCTCTTAATGGTATCAGCATGGGGGAAATGACAAATATTAGCACCAGAGCAATAGGCAGGCGTGTTGATGGGACTAATAAGGTATTCCAAAGCATCAGTAGAATAAATAAACCAAAAAAACCGATTAAAGCTATATAGTAATAGTAAATTCTTTTCATAATATCTGTTTTAATACAAGTGCTGTCTTAGCCAGGCGAGTGCCTAAGGCGCGACAGATAGTTTTTTCTTCAGCAGTTAAATCATGGCTAGATGAGGACAGGTGACTTGGGCCGTAAGGTGTTCCGCCTGTTGATGTTTCTTTTAAGGCAATTTCATTGCTGGGAATGCTTATAATCAACATACCGTGGTGCATTAAGGGTAGCATCATTGATAGTAAAGTACTTTCATGTCCAGTATGCATACCACTTGCGGAAGTAAATACCCCGGCTGGTTTGCCAGATAATGTGCCTGGAAACCAAAGTTCAGTGGTTTGATCAATAAAATGCTTAAGTGCACCTGCCATATTACCAAATTGTGTGGGACTTCCTAGTGCCAATCCATCACATAATTTCAAGTCTTCAAGTGTTGCATAAGGCGCACCTTTTTCTGGCACAGTATTGCTGGACTGTTCGCAAATAGTTGATATTTCAGGAACTGTTCTTAACATAGCATCAACACCAGCAACAGACTCAACACCTCTGGCAATTTGATTTGCCATTTTTTCAGTGTTGCCGTTACGGCTGTAATAAAGGATTAGAATTTTAGTCATGTTTAAATAATAGCCAGAACATCTTCTGGTGGGCGACCTATAGCAGCTTTATTGTTAGCTAAAACAATCGGGCGTTCAATTAATTTAGGGGTAGCAACCATACCTTTAATTAAAACATCACGATCTAAATCTAGATTATCCATCCCCATTTCTTTGTATTCAGCCTCTTTTTTACGCATTAAATCACGTGGCTCTATACTGAGTTTTTGTAAAATATCATCAAGCTCAGCAGTTGTCGGAGGTGTTTTTAAATACTCAATAATTTCAGGTTCTACACCCTGGTCTTTCAATAATTGCAAAGTTTGTCTGGATTTACTGCAACGTGGATTATGATAAATTTTCACACTCATGCTATGCCCTCCTTAAATTGAATAAGAGGCTATAATAACATTTTGTATTAAAAACTGCGTTTAAAGCTATGCAACTACCTAATTTTTCAAAAGGTCGCGTTTTGGTCATTGGTGACTTAATGTTAGACCGATACTGGCATGGATCAACCTCCAGAATATCACCCGAAGCCCCCGTGCCAGTGGTACATGTTAAAGATGATGAGTTACGGGCAGGTGGCGCAGGTAATGTTGCATTAAATATTGCAGCATTAGGGGGCAAAGTCTCTGTTATGGGATTTGTTGGTAAGGACGAGCCGGCTGAATCATTAAAGACTTTGTTGCAAAAAGCTGGCGTACTGTGTTTATTTGAAAGCTTGGATGACTATCCTACTATTACTAAATTAAGAGTCATGAGCCGGCATCAACAACTCATTCGGCTGGATTTTGAAGATGGTTTTCATCTAGTCAATAATGAAAAATTATTGCACCAGTATCACGCAGAAATGATGCAAGCCGATGCCGTCATTTTGTCTGACTACGGCAAAGGCACATTAAATAATGTTGAACAATTTATTGTCTTGGCTAAAAGTTTAAACAAACCAGTATTGGTTGATCCCAAAGGTACAGATTTTTCAATCTATAAACATGCTACTTTAATCACACCTAACTTAAGTGAATTTGAAGCCATCGTAGGGCGTTGTCACAATCAGCAACAACTGGTTGAAAAGGGCATGAATTTACTACAAGAAATGTGTTTTAAAGCATTGTTAATTACTCAAGGTGAACAGGGTATGACCTTGTTAACAACGGATGAAGAACCATTACATTTACCCACACATGCCAGAGAAGTGTTTGATGTAACCGGCGCAGGTGATACCGTTATTTCTGTTTTAGCAGCCAGTTTAGCAGCTAAAAAATCATTAGCAGAAGCGACCGTGTTAGCTAATATGGGTGCAGGTATTGTTGTTGGTAAATTAGGCACAGCGACTGTTAATACCGAAGAATTAGAATATGCCATACAAGGGCAGCGCGCGCATCATAGAGGTGTAGGCTCATTAGCTGAAATTATGCAGGCAATGAAATTGGCTAAACAAGATGGTGAGAAAATTGTGTTAACCAATGGCTGTTTTGATATTTTACACCCTGGACATATTCGTTATTTACAACAAGCAAAACAATTAGGCGATAGATTAGTTGTTCTGGTTAATAGTGATGCCTCAGTCAAACGATTAAAAGGTCCAGAACGCCCAGTTAATGATTTAGCATACAGAATGGAAATGTTAGCAGCACTTGAATGTGTCGACTGGGTGATAGAGTTTGAAGGTGGTACCCCACAAGCAGAAATAGATCAGCTATTACCTGATATTTTAGCTAAAGGTGGAGATTACACGGATATAACAACCATAGCAGGACATGAAAGTGTGTTGGCAAATGGTGGAGAAGTACGAATATTATCATTTATAGAGGGTCACTCAACCACCTCTATTATTAAATCAATTAAAGAAAGCGAATAATGATTGTAGACCGTATCAAACAATATTACTTATTAGCCCGATTTGATAAACCGATAGGTATTTTAATCCTGCTATGGCCTGCGCTTTGGGCACTTTGGGTGGCTAGTGATGGACAGCCTGATCCCTTTGTATTTTTTATAATATTTTCAGGTGTGGTATTAATGCGAGCAGCAGGCTGTGTTATTAATGATTATGCAGACCGTAATTTTGATCCACATGTTGAACGAACCAGACAAAGACCTATAGCCTCAGGCAAGGTAAGCCCAAAAGAAGCGCTTATACTGTTTACGATATTATGTTTGCTGGCATTTGTTTTAGTTTTGCAGCTAAATTTAATGACTATTTTATTGTCATTTGTAGCCGCATTTCTAGCAGCAAGTTATCCTTTTATGAAACGCTACACCCAATTACCACAAGCCTATTTAGGTATTGCATTTGGTTTTGCCGTACCCATGTCATTTAGCGCACAAACTAATACTATTCCATTTGTAGCATGGATTATGTATTTGGCAGTTATGTTATGGGCTTTAGTTTATGACACCATGTATGCCATGGTGGATAAGGAAGATGATTTAAAAATAGGCATTAAATCAACCGCTATATTATTTGGCGATAAAGACCGTGAAATAATGGCTGGCTTACAATTAATTATTATTGGTTTATTAATCCTAATTGGACAAATGCAAGAGTTAGGATGGATATATTATGCAAGTGTGGTTATCGCGCTGGGCTTATCAATTTATCAGCAAAAATTGATTTTTAACAGGGATAAAACACTATGTTTTAAAGCTTTTTTGAACAGTAATTACTTTGGTTTGGTTGTTTTTATTGGCTTGGTGCTGGATTATTGGTTGATCACTGGTTAGTTCAGGGGTTTTTTAGAGTGTGTTGAAGAACGATGCGTCTCCTATCCTGGACACTATAAAATTAAAAAATAGTTATAACTCCATTTGATCAATTTTCTAAGTGTTATCCAACCGCGATGGGCAGTCCATGTGTAAATGATTATGCTCTTTTCAACCAATAATTTGGTTTTCTACTATTGTGCATTATAGCCACAATAAAGATAGTTTTTCCGTTTAAGCGATAGATTATTGAAAAGGGGAATTTTCTGAGTAAAAACCTACGAAAGCCTTTTTGAAACATAGGCCAAGTATCTGGAAGCTGAATTATTGTTTGATATGCTGTTTCTAATTCAGATAAAAAATCATCCCCCAAACCCTCCGCTTGATTTTGATACCAGTTATAGGAAAATTTCACCTCTTTTGCAATATCAGGGTGAAAAGTAACTTCAAACATTTTACCCTTTAACCTCACTTTTAATTTCGTTCCATGAAACACCTTTTACAGTGCCAGACTCTAGTTCAAACAATCTTCTTTTCGCTAACTCCCCCCAAGACTCATCAACACTTTCATCGTGTTTTAATTCAAGCGAGGAGATAAGACAATGGGCAATTAAGGCTTTTTCATTAGACGTAAGTTCTCCAATATTTTCAATTACTTGTTTAAATACTGCTGACATTTATAAACCTCCAATACTTGATTTTTATATTTTAACATGCAAGGAAGTTTGAATACACTGCCGAGATTTTTTTGTGTACTCCCAGAGGCATTGGGGTCACACTGCATTGAGATCTTTGGTTTTTCTGAAAAAATAAAGACCTGATGTGTGACCCTGATGTGCTTACTCAATTAGGGCTGTTTTTTAATATTGTATTAATCGTCCCAAAAGTTCTGGCAGGGTATTTTGACACTCTTTTATTAACAGATATTGTAGCCCGTATGAAATGAAGTGTAATACGGGGTTTCGAGTCATCGGTTTATCAATTTATTAGCAGAAGCTGATTTTTAACAGGGATAAAGCACTATGTTTTAAAGCGTTTTTGAACAGTAATTACTTTGGTTTGGTTGTTTTTATTGGTTTGGCGTTGGATTATTGGTTGATTACTGGTTAGTTTAGAGGGGGGGAGATATTTGGTGGTTTTTAGTTATAAGAGTGTTTCGCTGATGTCTTGCTGTCTTAATATATTCATAATTTCGACCGTATTACCTTCAATCTGTTTCTGCTTTACAAAGTGAATTTTTGTAGGCATGTAAAATGTAAGGCCTGCCCACATGACTACAAAAATATAGAGACTTCTTTAAAAAACATAATGTAAAGCTAAATGATCATACGGTAAGCCATTGATTCAATTTATAGTGGAAATGATGGGGCTGGGTTCGTGAACTATCAATATTCTATTCTTGAAAAGCAGATAAAACGTCTTGCCCTATTTGTGACTCAAGACTCATGATATTCACTAAAAAACAGCATTTGGCACGGTTTGATCATTACACCTGCTGGAACTGTGATACACATTTTATTGAGACAAACACCGCAAATAGTAATGTGTAATTTGTTAAACAGCATCCAATATTTTACACCTAGCAGCGTCAACATTTTCCAGTCAATGGTTTTATTTGGCCGATATATAAGGAATTAAGTTTTTTATCTGGAAATAATTGGTACTGTAACTGAAAAATATTGGATGCAGATTAATACTTTTACTTTGGGTCGACAGCCTGTATTGAACAACTAACTTTTCAAATCTAGTGCTTCAGAATTAGATAGGTAGTAGTCAGCCAAAACCAGCCAGTTAGATGAAGTATACGGGGGAAGAATTATTCTAATAAAAAGAGACTAAAAGCATCCCTGCTAATAGTCTTTTTCATAGTTTATTGAATAACAAAATCAGTTGAAGTTAACACTGAAGTTTTACTGGTAGACTCGTTATACATCTTCTTAAAGTCATTGACTTCAGCCGAGTTGTCTTTAAACAAATCTCTGACAAAACCATAGGCAATGGTTTGATAAACCAGTTCAATTTTAACCGTATAACTGCTACCAGTTAGTCCGCCGATGCGATAGCTTATCTGATCACTACCACCTATAAAATTATTATCATTATAAGCAATACCTGCGACTGCCACATCATCTGGTGCTGTGGTTTTATTGAACCCATTAGGCAACAAGCGATTATCTTTAAGGTATGTTGCTCCACGTAATAATGTATAAGTAACCTTATCATCACTATTACCCATAATAGCTTCATAAACCTGAACCTGATCGGGCGAATTAATGACATCATAATGAGGTTCAAATGCTAATGCATCAAAATCAGAAGCGACACCTTGTACACTGCCATTAGCATTTACTTTACCTGATTCAAATACCACATTATTTGCATCATCTAATACGGTTACATGAACAATAACTCTACGCGATGGGTAAGCACTAGGTAGTTTATGACCTGTTTTACTGTCAATTTTTAGATTGAAATCCAGCTGGCCTTGGTTTAATGATTGGCTTAATACCTCAATAGTTGCTGATTCTTTTAGCATTGCACGAGTTGCAGTAATAATGTCGTCAAAATTGCTGGCTATGACTCCTAGCTGCTGCTTATTGTTTTTCAACATAGTGAGCATAAAGGTATTTGCACCAACAAATTCATGCACAGCAAAGTTATCACGTTCTTCTAGCCACATAGGACGATTAGAAATAGGTACGCCGTTAGCGCGTTCCATATGACATGACTGACAACTATTGGTACCCGTATAGTCACTATGTAACCATTCCGAATATGGCATTTGTTCAGGAAATTCAGACTCTAGTGTTGTTGTTAACACAGTTCCAGCTTCATCAACATAAGGGGTTTTAACGTTATGACAAGTCGCACACATTTCAGACTCTTTGATGTGCAAACTGTATTTTGGTGTAAAACCAGTGTTCATCACCATTGGGTTTGGAAATAGATTGTCATAAGGGCCAAAGATTTCTTTATTATCACCAATTTCATATTTACCTGTGAAACTTTCCACCGTGCCTAGTTTTGGCGAGTCTTGAATTTGATGACAAAGCGTACAGCTGACACCATTCATTGCTTCGTCATGACGAGAATGAGATGAATCAAGAAAACCATCATCTAAAATCTTAATAGTTTCATTGTTTTTCTTAGCTTCAAAATTAGCCATAGGTGCATGACAACGACTACATTTATCATTAATGACATCTGCTAAATGTGGGTTGCGGTTTAATTCCGTTCTTACTTTGGCTTTCCAAAAAGGATCTCTGGTTGAATTAGCCATCATCGTTGCTGACCAATCTGTTTCAATTGATACATCATTTCCTTGATTATCACTCAAGTTGTTATGACACTGTGTGCAATTATCAGAACCTGAAAAATGATTTCTGTTAAACGCTGCATCACCAACAGGTTGAGGTGGTAACTGAAAGCTTAAAGTAGGTTCTGGAATTGTAGTTGTACTATAAGTATCAACAATTCCACCAATTGTTAGAGCTGTATTATTTGTTGTCTGATAAGTTGATGCTGCTGTTTGTCTTAGACTCACAGTATTACCATTAATAACCTCACCAGTCACCGTTGTAAAACTGCCTCCATTAATGGCATACTCCCCATTTGATACAGAAATAACAGTAGCGGCATTAATTCCTGAAACGGGAATCGCATTAGAAATATTAACACTACCAAGCTCCACATCTGATTGATCAATAAAACTGAATACATCAGGGGTTGTATCAAGTGGATTATCTTGTGTAGTAACACTGAATATATCACTAACACCGCCAATAGTTAATGTGGCTTGTGTGGTCGAGTTGTATGTTGAAGCAGCCGCTAAACGAACTGTTACAGTGTCGTCAGTAACAACTGTACTACTAGATGATGTATAAGTACCACCATTAATAGAAAACTCACCGCCAATCACTGAAATTACAGTCGCTGTGTTAATGCCAGTAACAGTAATTGTATTTGAGAGCACAGCCGAACTTAATTCAACACCCGTTTGATCTATTAAACGGAAAGAATCAGGCGTTGTATCAGAAATATCTTCCACCGTGGTGACATCAAAACTATCAGTAACACCATTAAGATTAAGCACTGCGCTAGTAGTAGTTAAAAACTGACTAGAAGAAACCTGACGAACATTAATTGTGTCTCCATTATCTACGCTACTTGGAGCACTGCTATATCCTCCATTATTGATAGAATACTCTCCACCAGTAATACTGACGCTGATTGAAGTACTTATACCCGATACGATAAAACTGTTTGCATTGATTATTGTATTAAGTAGTACATCTACTTGATCAGAAAAAGTAAATGGATCAGGTGTGCTATCAGAAGTGTTTTCTAAAGTTGTTATATCAAAACTATCACTAACACCGTTAAGGTCAAGAACAGCACTTGTGGTTGTTAAATACTGACTTGAAGAAGTCTGACGAACTTTGATTGTATCGCCATTATTTACAGTACTTGAGGTGCTACGGTAACTACCACTGTTAATGGAATATTCACCACCACTCACACTGATACTAATTGAGGTGTTGATACCAGAAACAGTGATGCTGTTTGAAATAATTGAACTATTTCGAGCAACATCACTCTGATCCACAAAAGTAAAAGTAAAAGTAAAAGTAAAAGTATCGGGTATTTTATCCCATTTTTTGCCATTCCTACCCGCCCAAGCACTTGAGGTGGTTAAAAATGGAATTAAAAATAATAAAAGCAATAAGACTTTTCGATGCCAACCATACATTGTATTCTCCAAATAGGTGTAAGTTTAATCTTACAAATATTTGCAATTTTCATACCATTTAAGACATCAGGTTAATCGATTAATCATTAATTTCTGTTGTAATGCCCCCATGAGCCATTATTAAAAAAACAACTATTTGAATATTAAAGAAAAATAAGTTACTACTTGAATGTATAAAATTAATTTCTTGTGGTGCGCTGAGATGTTCTTAAGATGTAATGTTTGAATAGATAAATTAATCTATGTTAAATAATGCAAGTCTACTAAGTTAAATGCCATACTCTATCTGTGAAATAGGGGGCAGAGCCCGATTAAGAGGCTGACAAGGTAAATTTATGATTTGCTGTGTTTATGCTAAAAGGGCTCTGACCCCTTTTCTTATATTCCTCTTTCTCCTGCTGCTTTTCTTACCTTGGTACGTCTTTCCGTTTTAGGCAAGGCACGTGAGAATCCACTTTTTATCATACGCCAACGCAGACTAAAATTGCTATCATCGGGCGGTAATGTCCACACACAATGTAAATGGTCTGGTAATACAACCCAGGCATTGATATGAAAAGGATGAGGTTTACGTGCCTGCCGTAGTTATGTAGGATGGGCAAAGGG
>JAGLUC010000504.1 GCA_023134955.1 Methylococcales bacterium
ACGCAAAGAACATAAAAAGTATATAGTGAGACCTTTGTACGAAATAGATTTTTCTTCATATCAAGGCAAAAATAAATTTAAAAACGGAGTTTACACGAAGTAAATAAGCATTTTAAATTTATTTTTAACGCTGATATGGAGGAAAAGATGAATTGTACAAAGGTCTCATAAAATTTGATCAGGATTTGCCTTGCTTATGATTTGCTGGATAGAAAAATATGTAAACCGCTATCTGTTAATACTTATGTTTTTGTTTCTAACTAACTGTAGTATTGTTGAAAAACGCTTTAATGCAAATATTGAATACGCAGAGTTACTATTTAAAAAGGAAAATGGCTTAACACAACAACTTATGATGTTATCTGATGAAGAGCTTTCTTTAGCTGATGAAGAAAGCATCTCTCAAGCTGAGTTAAAAATGAATGATGATTGTCAATTATTGAATGAATCCGTTAATCGTAGAATGGAAGGAAAATCCATGAGTTTTTTTTTTCGTCGGCGTGTGTTAAATAGTCTGGATGCTTGTGAAGAGAGTGTGAAAAATATGGAGGCAGTGCTTTTATCCATAGGTGCTCAATAGATTTTAAGTAGGGTGTTTTTTATATCGGGTGATAACACCGTATTTTTCGCAGGCTTGCTATTATCTAATTCTGGGTAATCCTGGGTATAGTGTAAGCCTCTGCTTTCTTTACGCAATTGGGCACTGCGAATAATTAATTCAGCAACAATCACCAGATTACGTAATTCCAGTAAATCACTGGTTACTCTAAAATGTGCATAATATTCTGCCATTTCCTGTTTTAGAATTTCAAGTCTGTGCATGGCGCGACCTAAACGCTTGTTTGTACGCACAATACCAACATAATCCCACATAAAAAGCCTTAATTCATCCCAGTTATGAGCAACTACTACTTCTTCATCAGAATCACTGACCTGTGATTCATCCCAGGCTGGCACACCGGTGGGTTCTGGATATTCTGTCAAGTGTTTAGAAATATCATTAGCAGCTCTTTCTGCAAAAACCAGACATTCAAGTAAAGAGTTACTTGCCAATCTATTAGCACCATGCAGACCAGTACAAGCCACTTCTCCAATGGCATAAAGACCTTGTATATCCGTACGGGCATTAATATCAGTCAATACACCACCACAAGTATAATGGGCAGCAGGTACTACAGGAATAGCCTGCTTGGTAATATCTATGTCTAAAGAAAGGCATTGCTGGTAAATCGTTGGAAAGTGCTGGCGTATAAATTCAGCAGGTTTGTGGCTAATATCCAAGTAAACACAATCAATACCATGTTTTTTAATTTCATTATCAATCGCTCTGGCAACAATGTCTCTAGGGGCGAGTTCCTTTTGTGGGTCATAAAGCTGCATAAATGGCGTGCCATCAGGAAGAATCAGTCGTCCTCCTTCCCCTCGAATTGCTTCACTGATAAGAAAAGACCTTTCTTTAGGGTGATATAAACAAGTGGGATGGAATTGCATAAATTCCATGTTACTCACTTTACAGCCAGCTCGCCATGCTAAGGCAATGCCATCACCAGTTGATATATCTGGATTGGTGGAATATTGGTAGACTTTACTTGCACCTCCAGTTGCTAACACCACTATTTTAGCTGCTATAGAGATGACTTTATTATTTAATGTATCAAGTATGTAAGCACCTTGAACATATTGCTCAGAAAATGATGGATTGTTTTTGATAATTAAATCAATGGCATTATGGTTTTCTAATAAGGTGATATTTGGATGCAGTTGAGTGCGCTCAATAAGGGTTTGAGAGATGGCTTTACCTGTTGCATCGGCGGTATGTACAATTCGACGGTGAGAATGTCCCCCTTCACGATTTAAATGAAAGGATTTGTTGCCATCTTTGGATTTTATTTCGGTAAATTCAACACCTTGGTTTTTAAGCCACTCAATATTTTCTTTGCCTTGAGATACTGTGACTCGTACAACTTCTGGGTCACATAAACCAGCACCCGCTTTTAAGGTGTCTTTAATATGGGATTCAATAGAATCATTAGCATCCAAAACAGCAGAAATACCACCTTGGGCGTGATAGGTACTACCTGAAGATAAGGATACTTTAGAGAGTACTAATATCCTGGCTTGATCAGCAAGTCTTAATGCTAAACTAAGACCAGCACCACCACTACCGATAACGAGAATATCGAATTTGTTTGAAAGAGACATCTAAGTAGAATATTGGCTATGGGCAAAGAATATTAACTTAGATTTAGCAGATAAGTGAAATTATTTTTGTGTTAATAGAACTTATAGGGTTTAATTCTGTCTCTTAGTAGCGAATATGGAAAGTAGTGAAAGAGCAATCTTTGAGTAACGCGGAGTCAGATAAAATATTAGTGCTGAAGGTACAGCAAGGGGATAAGTCTGCTTTTGATTTATTGGTGATCAAATATCAGCATAGAATTATTCAATTGGTCAATCGTTATGTAAAAGACCCTAGTGAGGCACAAGATGTTGCTCAGGAAGCTTTTATTAAAGCTTATCGGGCATTGGGAAATTTTCGAGGTGATAGTGCTTTTTATACTTGGTTATACCGAATAGCGATTAATACTGCTAAAAATTATTTGGTGTCTCGAAATAGAAGATATTTTGATTATCAAGTTGATATTCAAGATGCTGAGCAGGTGGCAAACGCACCTCAGCTAAAAGGCATGGATACACCAGAAAATTTGTTGCTGAATGATGAGATTGTCAGTGTTATTAAATTGGCGATTGAAAAGTTACCAGAAGAAATGAAAATGGCGATTATGTTGCGAGAATTTGATGGTTTGAGTTATGAAGAAATTGCTGAAACAATGGAATGTCCAGTAGGAACAGTACGTTCTCGTATTTTTAGAGCCAGGGAAGCTATTGATGAAAAATTAAGCCCATTGCTTGATAAAGGTTGAGTATTGATGAATAAAGAGATAAATCAAAAAATTTCAGAGCTTATGGATGATGAGCTCACTCATTCAGAAAGTGAGAATTTGTTAGTTAAAATTATCAAAAACAGCGAATTAAAAAACAAAATTAATCGTTATCAATTAATGAGCCATGTTTTAAGGTCTGATGATTTTATGATTGCTGATAAGGGCTTTGCTGAAAAAATCAAGCAAGAGCTGAACAAAGAAGTTAACTATCTACTTCCTAAACAAACGCTTAAAAAAACACCATTAGCTATTTGGAAAAAAACCTCTATTGCACTTGCAGCCTCTATAGCAGTGGTTGCGGTGATATTTTTTCAGCATACTGAATTACAAGATAAAAACTTACAGCAACAAATTGCTTTGATAACTGTTGAGCAGTCTGATGAAGCACAAATTAAAGCTGAAGAGAAAAAACAGCCTTCCCAACATGAGCGTTTTAAAGCCTATCTTCAAGCACATAGTGACGATTTATATACTCATGGCTCATTAAATATTAATCCTTTAGCAACCGTTGTTAGTAGTTATGGGCAGGATTGATTAAAGTGAGTATTAGAATAATTTTGGTTTTTTTTCTGATAGTTCCCTGTGTTTTTGCCAAAGAAACACAAATGTCTGCTCAACAATGGTTAGAACAGATGAGCAGAGCAATGAAGGCTCTTAATTATCGGGGAACAGTTACTTTTTTTAAAAATGATCAGCTAGATAGCATGAATTATTTTCATGCAATAAAAGATAGTCATGAGCAAGAAAGCCTGGTGGCTCTAAACTCTCCTATGCGTGAAGTGATTAGAGATGCAGGAAAAGTGAGTTGTACTTTTAAAAAATCAAAAAAAGGGGTGATTAATCATCGACCAGCGAGTAGATCTTTTATAGTTGATTTGCCTAATGATTTTTCTGTTTTAACTGATGTCGTGGACTTTTCTGTGGAGGGCGAAGAATTTATTGCCATGTTACCAGTACAGGTCATTTCTATATCGGCTAAAGATGATTTTCGCTATAGTCGAAGGATCTGGATTGATAAGCAGCATTTTCTACCTTTAAAAGTTGAAGTATATGACTTGTCTGGTAAAGTGCTGGAACAGGTGGTCTTTACTGATCTGAAAGTGGTTGATGAACTGGCTTTTATTAAGATAGATAAAGAGCTAAAAGACCATGAAGTTAAACATATTCATCAATTGGTGTTTTTTTCTGCTGATAACGCTAGCTTTGTTTTAGATAGTATTCCACCAAGGTTTCAAAAAGAGTTTTTTACTCGAATGAAAAAAAATAACTCAACTCAAGAAATGGAACATTTGGTATTAAACGATGGCTTTTCGTTTATTTCTGTTTATCTGGAACAAAAAATAAAAGGTGTTACCGAGGGTGCTCAAACCTTGGGAACAGTTAATTCATTTACCCATTTTATTGATGATACTCAAATAACCGTTATAGGTGAAGTGCCTGCAAAAACTGTTCGGTTTATAGCGCAAGGCGTTAAATTACGATAGTTATATTATTTTAATCAATATTGCCGCCCCTTAAATTTTTTAATACTTAGAGTATGAATGGAGATTATATGCTCAGAAATATTGTTTGGCTTTTTTTTACATTAGTTGTTTCCAGTACAGCAGTTTATGCACAATTACCTGATTTTACTGTCATGGTAAAAGAACAGGGCGATGCTGTTGTTAATATCAGTACTACACAAAAAGCATCAGAAATAACACAAAAGTTTGAAGGACAACAATTACCAGAAGGTCTTCCTCCTGAAATGGAAGAATTATTCAGACATTTTTTTAAGCAACCTGGCCGAGGTTTTCAGCCAAAAGATGTAAGATCATTAGGGTCAGGTTTTATAATTTCAAAAAATGGATATGTTTTAACTAATCATCATGTGGTTAAAGATGCTGATGAGATTATTGTTAAATTAAAGGATAGGCGACAATTAGTTGCAAAATTAATTGGTTCTGATGAGAGAACAGATGTTGCTTTATTAAAAATTGATGCTGATGATTTACCTGTGGTAAAACAAGGTTCATCAGAAAAACTACTGGTCGGTGAATGGGTTTTGGCCATTGGCTCTCCTTTTGGTTTTGAACAATCAGTAACCGCAGGTATAGTAAGTGCAAAGGGACGAAGTTTACCTGGTGGGAATTACGTCCCTTTTATTCAAACAGATGTGGCTATTAACCCCGGAAATTCAGGTGGCCCACTTTTTAATATGAAAGGTGAAGTGGTGGGTGTTAATTCGCAAATATATAGTCGCTCAGGCGGTTATATGGGCTTGTCTTTTGCCATTCCCATGGATGTTGCCATGAATGTGGTTAAGCAAATTAAAACTAAGGGGTCTGTGTCGCGTGGCTGGCTTGGTGTGCAAATTCAGGATGTGACCAGAGAATTAGCTGAATCTTTTAATATGGATAAACCTTATGGTGCTTTGGTTGCCAAAGTGATTTCTGCTAGTCCAGCAGAAAAAGCAGGGTTAAAAATTGGGGATGTTATTGTTGAGTTTAATGGACATAAGATTAATAGCTCTGGCGAATTACCACCTATTGTTGGCATTACAAATGTTGGTGAAAAAATTAAAGTCAAGGTTATTAGAGAAGGACGTAGTAAAACAATTAAAGTAGTGGTTGGTTTATTAGCAGAGGACGTTTCTCTGGCAGCCGTTGACTCTGCTAAAAAGAGTTTTAATAGATTAGGTATTGTGGTTATAAATTTGACAACCGAGCAACGAAAACAATTAGATTTACCCAAGAATGGTGTATTAGTTCAAAGTGTAAATAAAGGCAGTGCTTTAGACGCTGGCATTCAAAAAGGTGACGTTATCTTGCGAATTCAGAATAATATTGTTCGTGATACCAGCAATTTTGATAAAATACTAAAAAAACTTCCTGCCGATCAGTCTATAGCTGTTTTAATTCAACGTCGCGGTAGTCCAGTATTTTTAGCGTTAAAAATAAAATAAGGTTGTCAATTAGCGTTGTAATCGAATTAAACCACCCGTTTGCAGTTTGTGGACAGGTGGTTTTTCCTGTTTAGGAGCTTATATAAATAACCTGAATAGCTATATGAAGCTAGTGCTTTTGTAATTCTGGTTTGATAGCTATTGTAGAACGGACTAAAGTCCACTCTATAAAGCCGTCAATACAACCGTGATGGAGTATTAGTAAATGCCTCAAAAAATAATAGATAATTAAAGTGGATCAAAAAAACATTAGAAACTTCTCCATCATCGCTCATATAGATCATGGTAAATCAACATTAGCGGATCGTTTTATACAAATTTGTGGTGGCTTGAGTGACAGAGAGATGGAAGCCCAAGTACTTGATTCCATGGATATTGAAAAAGAACGCGGAATCACTATTAAAGCGCAAAGTGTCACTTTAGATTATAAAGCAAAAAATGGCGTAACTTATCAATTGAATTTTATTGATACACCTGGGCATGTGGATTTTTCTTATGAAGTCTCTCGCTCGCTTGCAGCTTGTGAAGGTGCTTTATTAGTGGTTGATGCGGCTCAAGGTGTAGAAGCGCAAAGTGTGGCTAATTGTTACACGGCTATTGAACAAGGTCTGGAAGTTGTGCCAGTATTAAATAAAATTGACCTGCCTTCGGCTGAACCAGAAAGAGTAATTGCTGAAATTGAAGATGTTATTGGTATTGATGCCGATGAAGCATTAAAAATTAGTGCAAAAACGGGGATAGGGATTGAAGATGTATTGGAACAGTTGGTCGATAAGGTTCCCGCACCAACTGGTGACTCAAATGCTCCTTTACAAGCATTAATTATTGATTCCTGGTTCGATAATTATTTAGGTGTAGTTTCATTAGTTAAAGTTGTGAACGGCAGTATTCGCAAAAAACAAAAATTAATGGTTATGTCGACTGGTAAGACGTATTTGGCTGAAAAAATTGGTATATATACACCTAAGCAACGAGATACTGATGTATTAAATACAGGGGAA
>JAGLUC010000505.1 GCA_023134955.1 Methylococcales bacterium
TAGGTGGGTATATCTGACGGTTACGCTATTCCAGTCAGCTAAATTTTCAGATGAGAACATACCTATAGGAATCGTATTTTTTATTTCAGCTACAGCATTGCTGATCAATAGTAGATTGATAAACAGGAAAGAGAACAGTTTCATGAGTTATTGGTATTGTTTTGTATAAAGTAAGTCGGTTAAATGATTTAAACCTTACAAGGCTTTGTTTGCTTGAAGGTGTTTATACAATATTTTTATAACAGAGTAAAAAAATAGAAATATTGTTGGCTTTTGTTTGGCAATGTCCCTATAATGCCTGATTCTACAAGCACACCAGATATGCCTCGGTGGCGAAATTGGTAGACGCACGGGACTTAAAATCCCGCGGAGTTAAATCCGTGCCGGTTCGATTCCGGCCCGAGGCACCATATATATATAGAAAGGGCTGCAGCCATTTGGTTGCAGCCCTTTTTTTATGCCAAAAAATTGGTGGTGCCCCCTTGGCGCCTATTTTTCAATAAAAAAACCTATTTGTGTTCGGCAATCACTGTCTAAAAATTTTATGAAAGCAATAGAATTCTTGGTCTCTTTAATATTTATTTTGATAGTTATTAACGCACATGCAAAAGCCGCATCCGTTGAATTAATCGATAATGACATATTCACAACGGATATATGCAGTGGACTAGACTGGGGTGTCGGGGGGCTTATCCCAACCAATTAAATCAATTGGTTGGAGAGAATTGAAGTTTTTAAAAAAAGCAAAAAAAGATTGTAGTTGAAAATCTAGCTGAAAACTACTTTAGGGTGGCGGTTTTTATTTCATTCATAAACTATAGACAAGTGCTGCGGTTTTATTCTAATACCCGTACAGCAATAGTTAGCACGGATAGCCTTATTGATTAAAGACTGATCAACATGATGCCGTCTTTTTCGCCCAGAACGAGGATCAGTAGACAAATTTCTACTAGGAAAAACATATTGCCAGCCAAATTGTTTATTAGCATTTGGGTACTTTTTCTCAAGCGCATCAGGCAAATAGACTGCCCCATAACCTTTTTCCAAATCCAGGTTATGAATTACTTCTACTTTTTTTAAATGCTCTTTTATAACAGG
>JAGLUC010000506.1 GCA_023134955.1 Methylococcales bacterium
ATTGCCGAGAAGACAGACAAAAAGACAAGTCAGTTGTCGAAGTTATTTTGTGCAGGTTCCTAACTATTTAACCTCAATCATTTCAACAGTGCCATCTTCTAAAACCTCGACCATATGCCCTGAGGGTTCATCCAGGAAAACAATGACGGCTAAAAAAACAAAAGCTGCTGTTGCAGCAATGGTGATAAAGAATATATCGCTAGAAACAAAGGATAATACAGTAAGGAATGCTAATCCTCCTACATTACCAAATGCGCCTACCATACCAGCAAATTGACCCGTCATGCGACGTTGAATTAAAGGTACCATAGCGTAAACAGCGCCAGAACCTGCTTTAGAAAAGATACCCGCTAAAATGGTAGTAGCAACCACTAACCACAAAGCCCAATCAGCTGATACATTGCTTAAAATAAAAAAACTGATAGCAGCACCACTTGTTACTAACCCTAAAGTAATTTTACGACCAATCTTGTCACTTAACCATCCACCAGCAGGTCGTGCAAATAGATTTATAACGGGGTAAATACCCGCTAAAATGCCTGCCAGAATAGGTTCTACATTAAAGGTATCTACATAATAAAGCGGCAACATAGAAACGACGGCTAATTCCGCACCAAAAGTTAGCATATAGGCTAAATTCAAAATCACTACCTGTTTAAAAGCATAACGCTGAATTTCAGCTACTTCAGTATGAAAGATTGATTGATTAACTTGAATAATTTTCCACACTTGATAAATGTACAAAGCAAGCAATATTGCGTATATACCATATGCCACTGTTTGGTCAATCCAGTGCATTTTTGCTGATAACTTCCATGTTAAAACAGCTAAAGCCAGGTACATGGGGATGTTCATTATGATATACAGCAATAAATCCATTTTGCTGGTAACTTCCAATGCACCCATTTTTTTCGGCTTAAAATAAGTTGAGCCTTTAGGTGTATTGGATACACTAAAATAATATATGACCCCATAAATAATAGCGATGATGCCAGTAATGCCAATCGCATAACGCCAGCCATTTTCAGCACCAAAATAAAGTGCAACAGAAGGTAAAATTATCGCAGCTCCTGCTGAACCAAAGTTACCCCAGCCGCCATAAATGCCTTGGGCAATACCTGTTTGTCTTGCAGGAAACCATTCCGAAATCATGCGGATACCGACCACAAAACCAGCACCTACAAATCCTAATAAAAAACGCACAATTGCCAATTGTTGATAGGATTGGGTAAAAGCAAATCCGATACTAATTAATCCACCTAATATCAGAATTGATGAGAATAATTGCTTAGGACCATATTTATCAACTAACATACCAACAACAATTCGAGCTGGAATGGTCAGGGCAATATTAAGGATTAACAGTATTTTTACTTCTTGTTCTGTCAATTGCATTGCATCACGAATAACCACCATTAAAGGTGCATGTGCAAACCAGACCATGAAACTGAGAAAAAATGCAAACCAGGTCAGATGCAATGTTCTGATTTCTGGTTTGTTAAAGGCTAATAAATTTAACTGACTTGCTGTCATTGAGAGTCCTTATCTAAAAAAATATTTATATTTTAGATAAAGCACTAAGTATGCCAATACACGATTAACAACCCAACCCTCATTACAACACAGCATTTGACTCGGCATCATTCCATCATTAAGCTAATATTTATAGAGCATAAATTATTAAAATAGCTTCTTGTTTAGCACCAATTTAGTGCTTTAAAAATGAAAATATGAAAGATGTGACTACTGGCAACCTTATGAAAAATTCGTTCTAAAAGAGTTGCATACACAATCAAAAGTCGAAACCTATACGGTAGAGGGTATAATAGTTTATTTCGACATTTTCTTGCACGCTTGAGGCGAAAATCAAAATGTTATAGCAAAAGCAAGAAATTGTTAATCAGTCGCTAAAAGAAACTGGAGCCAGCTGGTACTAATAAATTTTTTTGAACTTTAACTAATTCTTGTTATCATTTATCGTTATGAAACGAGTGAGCATTTATTTTTTAGCATTTTTGACTTTCTGGATGTCTACCTGGATGGTCACTGATATCCATGACTGGTCACTTGCGGATGCTGATCAACTACATCCCGTTTTTTCAGAGCAACAAACTCTGCAAGTTTCTTATAGTCATACGACAACTCAAGATCATAATCCTCACTGTGGGGTTTGTAGTTATGACCATGGTGGACACATGGGACAAGCACTTGCAAGCAACGCCTTTGTAGCAAAAAGTATTCTTGCACAAAATATTATCAATTCACCCCTGCAATCTGATTTCTGGTACTCCAGAAATACTTTACCCAAGCTACGCCCTCCAATTGCCTGAACGCTTTGGCGTTTGAAGGATAATTGGCATAGATACGTTTACACCTAACCCATTTTTCTTTTTTAAATCATAGTGTTGAACTATTTTCTGTGTACTGCGTGCTTTATAAGTCTTAGATGCCTTACATAATCATTACTATTATTTAGAAACAGAGATTCCAATTTCAGAATGAATATTTGGCCATATTTAGTGGTGCGATAAATCGCATCAATGACTAATTAAAACCAGATGTTAATACTTTCTGTATTCATTCATCTAACGCCTCCTAAAAAACCCAGTCTCATAGTTATTTGAGACATAACGAGTTATTTTAGTTCAGGAGGTTCAGTGAACCCTCAACAAAAAAAGAAACCTGTCAAAAAACACTTATCGTTTTTTAGCGGCTTGGTATTTTGCTTTTTTCTGCCATCGGCGTTTGCAGAAACAAAGCACTATGTTGTTGCTTCGCCGCCAGATATGCTGGAGCATCGCGTTGAATTGGTAGAACCACAAGGGAACTTATCACTGATAGAAGCCATGTCATTTCAACTGAATGTTGCCAAAATCGAACGATTAATCGGTGGGGGTTTAAATCCATCGTCTGAAAAAACAAGTGAGACTATCCAATGAAACAAAGCAATTGTGTAACAGATAGCAACAGAACCAGTCTGAAGTCAGCGCCCTATTTATTTATTTTACTCTTGATTTTTAGTGTTCAGCCTTCTGTTTTGGCGGCCGACCATGAACCAGAACAACATGAGCAACATGAGCAACATGAGCAACATAAAGATGATGATGGAAAGGGTCATAACCATGGTGTGCATGAGGAGCATGAAGGACATGAAGAGCCAGAGCTAAAATTTTCTGCTGCTGAACTGCAAGAGTTCGATATTAAACTGGCTCAAGCTAAATCAGGGGTAATCAATAAAACCCAGGATTTAACGGGTGAAGTCATTGTTGCCCCTGAGCTTTTGTATCATGTAGTTCCGCGTGTTTCTGGTGTGGTGCGCCAGGTATTTAAACATCTGGGTGACAAAGTAAAAACCGGAGACCTTTTAGCCACACTTTCCAGTCGTGACCTGGCTGATGCAAAAGCTAAATTTGTAGCCGCAGATAGTTTATTAAAACTGGCAAATGCCAATCTAAAACGCGAACGGGATTTGTACAAAAGTAAAGTCACTGCAAAACGTGAATACCTGTCTGCCAGACAAGTTCAGGCTGAAATGTCTATCAAACGTAAAGCGGCAGAGCAACGACTTTTGTCCATTGGTTTGACTGAAAAATCCATTCTTTCTGTTTTGCACAATGTGGATAAAGATCTGACTTTATATGAATTACGTGCACCTGCAAATGGTGTCATTATTGAAAAGCATGCGGCTCAAGGCGAGGTGCTTGAAAGCAACAAACGTAGTTTCACCGTCGCTGATTTATCTCAAGTCTGGGTTAACCTGACAGTTTATCAAAAAGATTTGCCTATTATTCACCAGGGACAACAGGTATCAATCAGTACTCGCTTTGGTTTATCGGACAAACAAACAACATCAATAAGTAGCATCAGTTGGATCAGCCCTACATTAGATGAAAAAACCCGTAGTGCAAAGGCCAGGGTTGTTATTGAAAATCCTGATGGTTATTGGCGACCTGGTTTATTTGTCAGTGGTAAGGTCGCAACTGAAAAAAAACAGGCTGGGATTGTGATTCCTTTAACGGCGTTGCAAACTTTAGAAGGACAGACGATTGTTTTTGTACAGCATGCGGATGGTGATTTTGAACCACAAGCAGTACGAACTGGACGTAGTGACTTTCAACAGGTTGAAATCATCCAGGGATTAAAACTGGGTCAAACCTATGTGAGTCAAAATGCCTTTTCCTTGAAAGCACAGTTGCAGAAAGGGGAATTTGGCGAAGGTCACAACCATTAAGGCTAAGGAATTATTATGATCAATCAAATAATTAATTTATCCCTACGCAGTCGGCTGTTAATGCTGGTACTTGCGGTTGTTGTTATTGCAACGGGGTATCGAAGTTATCAGGGTTTGCCTGTCGATGCATTTCCTGATGTATCACCTAATCTGGTGCAAATATTTACTATAACTGAAGGTCTGGCACCTGAAGAAATTGAAATGTATGTGACTTATCCCGTTGAGGCGGCAATGACGGGTTTACCAGGCATAGAGAAAATCCGTTCAGTCTCGAATTTCGGTTTATCAGTGGTTAATGTCTATTTTCAGGATGATGTGAGCATTTACTTTGCCCGGCAACTGGTGGGCGAACGATTACAGGAAGCGCGTGACCTGATTCCGCCCAGTTTTGGAGAACCAGAGATGGGGCCAATTTCAACGGGAATGGGATTGGTGCTGTTTTACTATCTTAAAGATGATACCCAAAAATATTCATTAGAAGATTTACGCTCTATGCAGGACTGGATTGTTAAATTCAATTTGCAAACGGTACGGGGAGTCACTGAAGTTCTTGGCATTGGTGGGTTTGAGAAACAATTTCATGTCATTGTGCAACCTGATGCTTTATTGCGCTATCAAGTCACATTAAATGAGTTAATTGAACGTGTTCGTGCCAATAATCTCAATGTGGGTGCACAATATCTGGAAAAAAACAGTGAACAATTCATTATCCGTTCGGTGGGGTTGGTTAAAGGCATATCAGATATTGAAAATGTTGTGGTTAAAACGGTTGATGGACGTCCCGTCTATCTATCCGAACTCGCTGAAATAAAAATTGGTGGCGCTATTAGACGAGGACTACAGACTCGTAATGGCGAAGGCGAGGTGGTTGCCGGTATGGCAATAAAATTATATGGCAGCAATGCCTCAACGGTGATTGAGCGGGTTGGGAAAAAAATTCAGGATATTAATAGAACTTTGCCTGAAGGTGTTAGCATCGTGCCTTATTATCAACAGAAAGATATTGTTGAGTCGGCTGTCAATACCGTCAGTAGTGCTTTGATACAAGGTATTATTCTGGTTGCTTTGGTATTACTGGTTTTTATGGGTGGTTTTCGCCCCAGTCTGGTGGTTGCCCTATCAATTCCTTTTTCGGTAATGTTTGCCTTTATTGCCATGGGCATACTGGATATGTCTGCTAATTTAATGTCATTAGGTGGACTGGCTATTGCCATCGGTATGATGGTCGATGGCACTATTGTGATGGTAGAAAATGTGGATCGCTTATTGCGAGAGTCAAGCTCTGATAAATCGAGCCCTGATGAGTCACGTTCGCAGGTAGTAGGTAGAGCCTGTCGTGAAGTGGGACAACCCATTTTGTTTGCCATTGCAATTATCATTATCGTATTTTTACCCTTATTTACCTTGGAGGGTGTGGAAGGTAAAACCTTTAGACCCTTGGCTTATACGGTTGCATTGGCCATGCTGGGGTCTTTGGTCTATGCATTGTTCTTGGCTCCGGTCTTATCTGATGTGTTGATGCGACGCAAGCCGGCAGATGACGGAAAATCCGGTATGAATGAACGTATCCTCAATGCCTTGTTAAAACCTTATAGACCTTTAGTTGAATATTTTGTCAATAATCGTAAAGTTGCTATCGCTATGTCTGGCGGACTCTTATTGTTGGGTATGGCAATTTTTCCTTTTCTGGGTTCTGAATTTACCCCAAAATTACAGGAAGGTACCATTGTGGTTCGACTGACTATGGCACCGTCAATCTCCATCAATGAAAGTAAACGTAATACCCTGATTGTGGAAAGGCGGTTATTAAAGATTCCTGAGGTGATTGAAGTCACCAGTCGCATAGGGCGTGGTGAAGTAGGAGCACATGCCGATCCAATCAATTCTGCGGAAATGTATGTCATTCTTAAACATAAAAACAAATGGCGGCAACCAGGTGACCAAGGATTTATTGAAAAGGAAATTCGTCAAACAGTTGCAGAACTGCCTGGCATTACAGCAAATTTAACCCAACCGATTGAGATGGCTGTTGATGAGCTGTTGGAAGGTGTCAGAGCAGAACTGGCGGTTAAATTATTTGGTGATAATTTACAACAACTCAAAACCAAAGCCGATGAAATCGCTGTTGTTATCAAAAAAGTTAAGGGTGCGGCTGATGTACAAGTTGATCAGGTATCTGGAACGCCGCAATTAGTCATCACCCCAGACCGACTTGCGATTGCCCGTTATGGTCTTAATTTAGTCGATGTTCAAGAAGTTATCAGCAGTGCCATTGGTGGCATTACGGCTGGTCAAGTCTTTGAAGGGATACGACGCTTCGATATTCTGGTTCGTTACCAAAAACAAGACAGGGATAGTATTGAAGCGATTCGCAATATACTGATTAGTGGGCCAGAGGGTATCAAAGTCCCTTTGACGCAAATCGCTAAAATTGAAGAAATTGTTGGGCCTAGACAAATAACCAGGGAAAATAACCAGCGATTTATCAGCATTCAAGCCAATGTCATTGAACGCGATATTGTGTCTTTTGTTGAAGAGGCACAACAAGTAATTGATAGCAAAGTAAAGTTACCTCCTGGTTATTTTACTACCTGGGGTGGGCAGTTCCGTTTACAGCAGGAAGCGAATAAACGTCTGGCTATAGTTATTCCAGTGACTTTAATCATAATTTCATTATTGCTTTACAGTAGTTTTGGCTCAGTCAAAAATGCGGCATTGATTTTACTCAATATTCCTTTGGCATTAGTGGGAGGTGTGATTGCGTTGTGGATCAGTGGACAGAATCTTTCTGTACCCGCATCCGTTGGTTTTATTGCTCTGTTTGGTATCGCCCTGGAAAATGGCATGGTGTTGATGACTTATTTAAATCAATTAGTAAGAGATGGTGTATCTATTGATGAAGCCTCCATTAAAGCGGCTTGCTTAAGAGTGAGACCTGTTTTAATGACAGCGGTTACCACTGCATTAGGACTGATTCCGTTATTACTCGCATCAGGAACAGGCTCTGAGGTGCAAAAACCTTTAGCAACCGTGGTAGTTGGCGGTCTTGTGACTTCAACATTACTGACTTTGTTAGTCATACCAGCATTGTATAAATGGTTTGCAACAGAGAGTCAGCAAACAAAATAGTCAATATTGCCTGGATCTAGGTGCTATTTGATTTGGACAAGAATCCGTTTTTAAATAATTAAAATATGAGGTAACTCTTGAATAATAAAATCATAAGTGGTTGATTTTATTAGTTTCTAATTGGTGGTCGTAAACAGCCTAATTCGCTACTTAGCATGAAATGACTGGTACAGCTCTTAAGTCCTCTCCAGCAAGAGAGGGCTTAAGAGCAGAGTTAAATACGCTGAGTAGTTACAATATGAGTAAGTTATAGAAAGTTACGCATTGTTGACAGATTGAAATTCTGAGTTTAAATGATTTATATTTGGCATAAATGTTTCGATAAATGAAGCCACAAATAGCAGCAAAAATGTGGTTCTTTATGGCTTCTTTACTAGGATCTGGAATCGTTCAATATTACATACCGATTTAATTGTAGGGTGATATTGTTCAATCTGCCAATGCCTACCATGTTGTTTGGTAAACGCTTTTTTGTCAAAAACGGTGATTTTCTTCTCACCTGCTGCTCATCACAATAAAATGCGTACTAGAGTGGGGTATTCTTGGACATGAAGAGCATATAAGAAACTTGGAATTACATGCCAAACGCTTTACCACCACGTTGCTCCTTGTTAAGTTGCCTCATTATTAATAGGATTACCATCAGTCAAAGCATACCAGCCAACCGTGATCCTATAAAGCATCCATAACACAGTTATAATCAGGATAAAAATACCGATACCCATTCCAAAAGTAAGCCCTGACAATGCAAACCCTGCCAGAGCTACCCAACTGGTTTTGATTTGCCAGTTAAAGTGAGATTCCAGCCATGTTCCCTGCACTTCATCCCGTTTAAAAAAATTAATCGCCACACCCACTAGCAATGGTAAGCCAGCGAGCATGAATGTTAGTACCTGGCATAGGTAAACCGTGGCTGCTAGTCTTTTTAATGCCTGTAATTTCTCAGACTCTTTTTGTTCAGTTGATATGTCATTCATTATGCACCTGCCTATTGAGTTTTCTGTCATCTGAATCCGTGACTTCAATGTGAATAATAGCTTTTCCTGTGCCGTAGAGTAGTTACTGATTCAGCTGTTAGTTAAACTGGCCTAAAATATTCTGTTTTAAGCTATTAAATTCAGATCTGTGAGTGCGATTAATTTAGGGTTACTGTTTATTGCATTTCTTGATAAAAGGTGTGTACAGCCCGATGCATCATTTTAGTAAAAATTATCACTTTAACTTCAGACCTTCGAAATTATAATATACTCTTTATGTTTTAAAATGTCTCATTTTAGTATGGATTAGGGATGTAGATTATTATGATGGGCTAGGCGTAAAGTAGTAGGAGTAGGAATAGTAATCTATTTCAATGCCTTACTGTGTTGCTCTATTTCAGCCATTCATGGCATTAAGCAACGTTCATGGCGATAAGATACCTGCTGGAATGAGGTGTTCTTGAGTGTAACGTGTATATTATGTGGCAGTTTGATTTTTAACCCAGCATTCCGCCACATCATCTCTCATTTTTAGGATATAAATTCTCATAACGTTTACCCTGTAACTTAAGCAGGATGCACAGCTATTATCAATACCCATTTCCTTTTGCTTATCCTTATGGCATATTGAAACACAAAATGATCATATTTTTGTATAGGATCGAAGCATGGAACAAACAGATAAAAGAACGCGTATTATTATTATGGGAGCGGCCGGGCGTGATTTTCATGATTTTAATACGGTATATCGCGAGAATTCAGATTACCATGTCGTTGCTTTTACAGCCAATCAAATTCCCGAAATCGCTGGACGTAACTATCCAGCTTCGCTAGCTGGCAGGTTATATCCTCAGGGTATTCCTATTGTTGACGAAAAAGAACTAGCTCATCTTGTCCGAACCCGGCATATCGATCAGGTAGTTTTTGCCTACAGCGATCTTTCCCACGCCGAAGTCATGCATAAGGCATCCCTTGCTCTTGCCAGCGGCGCTGATTTTTTATTTCTTGGCCCTGAACAGACGATGTTACAGGCAAGGGTTCCTGTTATAGCTTGTTGTGCGGTACGAACGGGTTGTGGCAAATCACAAGTGACTCAATGGTTGTCACGACTACTGAAAAAATACGGCTTGAAAGTTGTGGTAATTCGTCACCCCATGCCCTATGGTGACTTAGAAAAACAAGCCGTGCAGCGTTTTTCCAAAGCTGAAGATATTAACGCGGCCAATTGTACAATAGAAGAACGCGAGGAATATGAACCCCATATTGCCCTCGGCAATATCATGTATGCAGGTATTGATTACGCCGAGATCATAGCGCGTGCAGAAAAAGAAGCCGATATCATCCTGTGGGATGGTGGAAACAATGATTTTTCTTTCATTCGACCTGACCTGCACATCGTTCTGGTTGATCCGCTTCGACCGGGAAACGAAACCAGCCATCATCCTGGGGAAGCGGTATTGCGTATGGCCGACATCACCCTCATTGTCAAAGTCAATTCCGCTGCAAACGCTGACATACAATCCGTTACCGAAGCAGCGCGCAGGATTAATCCTGTCGCACCGATTATTCATGGCGCTTCGATTGTTAAACTTGATAATCCGGAATTAGTGCGTGGCAAACGGGTACTTGTGATTGAGGATGGCCCCACCATTACCCATGGAGGTATGTCTTATGGCGCTGGTTATGTCGCCGCCTGTCAAGCTCAAGCGGCAGAGATCATTGATCCTCGAAATTTTGCAGTCGATGCAATTGCACAGCTCTATACTAAATATGCTCACATTGGACACGTTTTGCCTGCTGTAGGATACCACCCGGCACAACTTCAGGCATTGGCAGAAACCATCAATGCTGCTGAGGTCGATAGTGTCATTTCGGCTACACCTTGCGACTTAGCCTCAATCATTAAAATAAACAAACCCGTAGTCCGTGCCAGCTATATATTTGAAGAAGCCAGCGAACCGGGTCTTGCTAACTATGTTGAGTTGTTTCTTAAGGAAAAAAAATTGCTATAGCCAGACTAATTCAGGCTTGATCGGACAAATTCAGTTGTAGTTTCGATTTATACTGATACAAAGATGAATAACAAAGGGGGCATATTTTGTCTGGCTCAAAACAGCCATTAGCGGGCATTCAAATAATTAGGAAAAGTAAGATTTTGCTCTACACTTGAATATATGGAATTTTATTCAGACCTACTTATCTTTGATTAATTCATGTTAACTCGATCAGTGTTACTGGCTTCTATAGTATCTATTGTCATAATACTGAAGTTAGAGTGTATGATAATTAGCCCCGAGACAATGACTTGTTAACTTTTTAATGGTTTATATTTCAAATACCTATAATTAAAAACTTATTTTTCTATAAAAAAGGTAACGTCCCCTTTGTTAAAATTTTTATCGGCGATTGCTGCCGAAGGTATCGATGTAAATTACATTTTGACAGGCATCAAATACGGAAATTTTCCGCATTTGGATACAGAGAGTTCACAAAAAACAACGAAAAATAACGATATTACCTAACAAAATCAAAGAGATGTAAAAAGCCGCTGACTAACGGAAAAAGCGTCACGATGACGCTTTTGGAAAAAAACGCCCATATACACGGCGATGATGAATTACAGGCAGCAGAACAAACTGCAGGCTATCAAATATTCAGGCCGGATCAGATAGCATTGCTGGATAATGTTGAGAATTGTACAGAAGATATGCAGGATGCAATTAGGCAGTTAGCCTTAGCTTCCGCAAATGCGGGCAAATGCAAAGCGCAATCAAAAACCAAAAAATAAAAAATAGTCTAAACTTAATCTAACGTGTGGAAAGAGGTTGCTATATGGATATTTATCGTTATTTCAGCTATCTGGGTGTTTTATGATGCTAAATCAATTGGTGTAAGAAAAGGATTAATTACAGGGCTTGGCAATATGAACCCTATCGGCTGGTTTTTTGCTGTGTTGTTACTGTGTGCTTTGAGCCTACCATTATATTTGATGAAACGTGGAACATTTAAAAAAGAAACAGGTAGGCCTGGACTAACGCTAGCCTGGTTAGCGTTTGGTTTTATTATGGGGTTGCTAGTTGTAGCGTCGCCATCAAGCAATCCTTCGTCTAGCAGCAATTCTCAGCAATCATCAGTAGAAAATAAAATAACAAGCCAATTCAGCTCATGGAATGGCGAGCATAGAAACCTGACAAAGTATATAAAATATAATATGAAAGACCCCGGTAGTTATGAGCATGTAGAAACAAGATTTTCAACCGGTTCCGATCTGATTGTTATAACCAGATACAGAGGGAAAAACTCTTTTGGTGCTTATAATGTAGACACAGTAAAAGCACGAATTGATATTAATACAGGGGGAATATTAGAAATCATGTAGCCCGTATGGAGCAATAGCGTAATAGTGTGCCTAGCATGGA
>JAGLUC010000507.1 GCA_023134955.1 Methylococcales bacterium
GAGTATGCCAACATAACAGGTGCTTTAGAGCTAGGGTCAGATACAAATTATATTTAATGTGTATCTGACCCCAGTTATTTGCCAGTTATTCCAGTTATTGAAATCTTACAATCAATCATTTTTATCTGCCTTAACCTGATTTGCAGTTAGACTCAACGTTGAATAATGCACATCAAAATAATCAGCAATCCTCTTATGCCTAGTGTTTTCTAGTAATCTTGATAGCCTGCCCCTCCCTTTTTTTTCGTCGCCATAAGCGCTAGCTCCCTTGACTTTTGTAGCTGCTAATTTCTACAGCCAGAATCTAATCTATAAGGTAATTGATCTCTTATCTTGTTGGGTGTGGATGGATTGCAATATAAAGCCTCTTCAGAAACAGCATGACTAGAATACGACGTATCTGTAATAATAAAATCCCGTTTATAAATGCGCCAGATTATATTGACAGGGACACCGGGGTTATTTAATAAAGCTTTAATGATTTTTGATGTTTGCCGCTGATTTATGAGCTTATTAGCAAGGGCTTCATCAATATTTGGGTGACTAGCAAGTGTTAAAGCATAAGAGTCATTTTTATCATATATAGCATGTAAAATTTTTATGGGCGTATTTCTATTTTTGGCTAAATTGCCAGCACCCCAACCATTAAAGTATATTTTCTGTAGTATTGCCGTAGGTGTATTTTCATTATTCGTTAAAGATAAAGCATATTTTTTTATCATCTGTTCGTCTTTAAAATCAGAAAAATAATCAGCTAATTCTTTAGTCGTTAGCCCTTTATTTTGTATCATCTCTCTAAAGTAATGTTTTGGTAATTTTTTTAGCACACTATTAGGAACAGCCGTATTTTGTGCAATATATTGAGTGTTACTACTTATCCCTCTATTCTTTGCTTCTTTTTGTATGATTTTCTCCCAAATATTGATGGGGGTATTAATTGATAGGGCTAAAAATTTGAAATTCTTTTTTGATTTATACAATTCATAAAACACTTCTTTAGGAAATTGAGGGTGGTTTAATAAGTTTACGCTAACCCCTTCAGCCGCATAGATGTCTAAAAGAATACTTTTGGGGGTATTGGGGTTTGCTAATAGCCAACTAATCGCAGATCCCACAAGACCTTTTCTTTCTTTCACAATTTCATATAAAGATTTCAAAACATTTGGATTCACTCTTTTATCACGATAAGCTTTATATTCGGCAAAAAATACTCCAGGGTATAGTTTAATCACTTTATTTAGTGTAGATACTGATACCGAATTTTTTTTAAATAAACTTTTAGCCACGGAAGAACTAAATATAAATCGATCATATCCTTGTATTTCTGAAAGAGATTCTAGCAACGTCATTGCAAGTTTATTAGCTATTTTTTGAGGTGTTTTTGGGTTACCTAATAGGTTAATCTTGGCACTTCTATTAAGACCTGTCTTATATATCTTAGTGAGAACATGGCTAGGCGTTCTTAGGTCAGTTGCCAATTTTGTAATAATACGAGGATGTTTAAATTTTTTAGTTTTACCCTCATCAACAATACTTTTGTTTTTGTTAAATAATACCTCTAACCTGCCAGAAATATCGGCATTATTGTCCATAGCAATGAGTGAAAGTCTTTCATCTAGTTTTTCATCTACAAACCACTGATCGTTAGTATGGACATCTTTGGCTTTAGCCTCCCTAATATCCATTTGCTCATATTTATCCTTAGCTACGAGAGAAATCGGCTCTGCTTCCAGTCCTTTCCTTAAACTGTAAGTTTCATATATATGCCCATAATGCCCCTGATAATATCTATCAGCAACACCGCCACAGCTTTCCTGAGGTAATTTATTTGCTGCCTTGATAGGTATAGCATCTATGAATTCATTGATAATTATTTCATTTTTATAAAATTGATTATTGAAAACTGAAAAGTCCAGAGTCAATACACCTTTTATGCTAGAATTCTTAAAGTAAAAAACTGATTGCTCTGTCTTAGGGTATACCGTACTTTTGGGGATACGCCATATTAATTCGCGCTTATAGCCCTTGACAGGTAATTGTTCTGAAAAAGGCAACTCTGATTTTGCAATAGCGATTAACCCTGTGTTTTTTGGGCTTATCATTTTAATAACAAAATTATCGCCCATTTCACGGATGTGTAATTTCGTTATATTATTAGTTGAATTACCATGATCACTTATTCTGTACCCAACCTCTTTATCAGGATGAATAATAAGACGGTGACTTTGTTGAGTTGTCTGCCGCCGCCTCGCAATATCATAAGGATAAATATAGAGGGGGGTTTCTTTAGAAGAATGATTAAGCACAAGAGATAAATCCACATCTCTACCATGATAGCCCATAAATCTACGTTTAAAAGTATGGTCTTTATTCCGATGTTTACGTTGCATTATCCTTACAGCATCATATTTTTTTGAGTAAACAACAAAGCCCTTTTCATCTGTCGTTAATTCGCTAATTTTTACACCACTTGATAAATATCCCCTAGAAAAATCTATTATGGTCATTTCTGCATTAGGTATTGGCTTACAGTTATAATCCACAAACCTGAATACCATTTTATTTTTATTAAAAGGGTTTATACACCCTTGCAACAGTAATAATACAGAAAATATTACACTTATTTTGCTGGCT
The DNA here is from genome assembly GCA_023134955.1 of Methylococcales bacterium. Lineage (GTDB taxonomy): Bacteria > Pseudomonadota > Gammaproteobacteria > Methylococcales > Methylomonadaceae > QPIN01. The sequence goes on from JAGLUC010000507.1 coordinate 2,635, forward strand.
TTTTTCATACATTCTTTACAATAGGTATTAAGTGCATACATGCTTATTTCCTCATTAAGAAAGTCAAGGGGTCAGAATATTCCCGTGTTAACTATCTTTAACAATTATTTTTTATTATATTTTCTGAAACGGGTATAGGTCGTAATAGTGGAAATATAAATGACAACTAAGGTGCCGAACATCCAATAGAAGCTGTAGTCATAATTTTTTGTATAGATAGCGAAAGATAAAATCCAAGCAAAAGTAAGTCCACCAGTAATCATAACTACTGTGGTGAGAGCACTGGCAATAGGATAAGCATCTAACCTTTTAGACTTTGCAATAATAGTGATGATGGAGTTTCCTAAAAAGATAAGGAAGAAAGCAAACAAGGAAAATCCAAATGTTTCATCAGGAGCTAGTCCCCATCTAGCTGTTTGGTTCGATGTACTTAAGAAAAGTGATAGACCAAATAAAAAGAGTAGAAGAAATAGATTAAAATTATTTATTTTCATTTAAACGCACTCAAGTGAAACAGTTTCGTTATAAAAATAAGTAAACTAGCAGTTTACTCAATTAATTTCTTTTGGTCTTGTTTTTTGCTCTTCGGACTCTTTCGCTTTTTCCTAGTTTTCCAGCACGGTGGGAATCCCAGCAATTATCACAAAATTTTACAATTAAAATGTTGGGCTAAGTTTGTTTTAACCACAAAACAAAAAAGAATGCTGCTGTCACAGCCTCTATCGCCAACTACAATATTGATTGTATTGCTTGAGAAGGTGCATCATTAAATAACGATAAAATTGGAGGCTGTCCTGCCACCATCTCGTAGATAGTAAATAATACAGAAATTGTCCAAAAGAATGCACACAGAGCTGTAATGATTTTCATTTGTTATCCTTTATTCCTAATATTTCATTGATTGAATCAGCTTTATCAAGCCTAAGTTGCCGATATTGTTTTTTTGGAATATTAAAACTCCAAACCACTACAATAAGGTTTATTAAAACCACTATAAATAATGCCGCTAAAATACCGTTATGTGTTGAGAAATAAGATTCCTGAAAAGCAGCTATAAAAGCAAATACAGACCCCCCCATAACAATAGCAGGAGAAAGCTAATCAATGAGCAAATCACTGTCAACCAGAGATAATTAAACCATTTTCTCCACTGTATCAACCAAACAATAGATATAATGGCAGGCCATATTACAAATATCATTACCATTGCTTCTGCAGGAATACCACCATGTGAATAAGCTAATGAAGGCACTAACAATAATAACCACAAATATTATCTAAACGTTTCTAACCCTTACTATTTATCAACAATGATACTTTGATCTAATAATGCTTTTATTTGTTGCCAATCTGCTGAGTTTCTACACGTTTTATTAGCCATTTTTAATGCTGTCATGCCTTTCTTGGTTTTTTGAGCGAAACTGGCACCATATTCAGTTAGCATAGACATGGCTTTAAGGTCACAAAAATTAGCCGCTTTTATTAGTGGGGAATTATCATAGTAATTCAATAAAATTGTTGGAATAGCACTAGCTTCTAATAGTATTTTTATAATGGGATGATTTTGGTTTGTTACTGCTCGCATCAATGCTAAAGCAGCAGGTGGTTGTAACTGATTTACATCCGCCCCTCGGTGAAGTAAATATTTGACCATAATGGGTTTGTTATGATCAACCGCAAGGAATAATGCGGGTTTAGGATAGGCACTGCTTTTGGTATATAACGGTGTAGCAAGGTCAACACCACGAGCCAGTAATAATCTGACTGCTGAAATATTGCCACTTTCGACAGCTTCTGCCATCCCTTTTGGGCGTTCTGGATTAAAGTCATCCATCTCATCTAGTATTTTTGCAACCAATTTTGGGTCTTGCCAACCAGTAATAAGAGTCTCTAATTTGCTTGCTGAACCATAGCAATTACCTGCTAGTGGTGTTGTGCTAGACAAAGTATAACGCTCACCATAAGCCAGAGCCATTCTATCTAGCACTTTATCTTGCTTATTGACTAATTCAACATACCAATGACCTTTATCCACTTCAGTTAAGGTATGGCTGGAAAATAGAATATTGTTATTACTGCCGTAGTTAGGTTTTAATTCTTTTACAAATCGACCTTTATAAAACCACATGTGGCGTAAGTTGTCGGTTGGGTAATCCATTAAATGATTAAAGTAATAATAAGTGGCTGATTTGGATACAGCATCTTTTTCAATGCAATCCAACGGTCTATCACCTTTAAGACCATGACTAATCGCTGATTCTAAGATAAACCAGGGTGCTTTGCTTTTGGCTTGAAATCGTTCAATTAAATCCGCAGCAAGTAGATTGTTATTGTCTCGTGCTATTTCATTTGCTCTTTTCCCCATATGATTGCTCATAAAAGCATTCAGCACATCCCCTCTTTTTCTTGCTGTTTGCAATAAGACTGCCACAGCCCAGTCATTGTCTAGTCTTGTGGCTAATAATAACGGCGTATCACCCAGTATATTGCGTTGTTGCCACTTTTGATGCGCCATAATGCTATTAATTATTATGGTGCCAAATTGCTTGTTTTTACCTTGTAACCAAAGCTTTTCTTCATGTTCTGCATATTTCAATATGGCTTCTGTTACTAAGGTCATGCCATTTTCTACTGCGAGCGTGTAAGGTTTTTCACCCTTAGCAGTGTGCATAAAAGGGTTACTACCCGTCTTCAATAACAGCAAGGCTATTTCTTGTTGCTGGTATTTAATGGCTTCAAAAAAAGGTCTCTCTCCTTGACTATTTAAGCGATGAATATTAGCTTTTGAAATGGCATCTTTAATTTTTTCAATCTCGCCTAGACGAATAAAAGCACTAATATCATCCTCACCGTTGATTATAGAACCTACTTTTATTTCATCCCAACCAGAAAAATCATCCGCCTGTTCCCACTGTTTCCAGTACTCTGACTTATAATTATGTACTGGTAGCAATACTTTAGCACTATCAATAATCAAGCTATCAAGTACATCTTTTGGTTTGTGCCAACTATGACTTTTATCTATTCCAAGCACTTGAGCTTGTTCATTATTGGCATGAGCAATACTAAATTTATCCAGTAAACAACCTTGCGTCCACACCTGAACCTCCCAGCTCCCTTGTTTGTCTGTCAGTAACTGCTTAGACCAAATGGCTAATTGATCTGCACCAAGAGTAAAGTGTTGTTCTGTTGTGGGTTGATCATTAAGCAGCCAGCGGTGAGTCACTTTTTGTCCTATTCCACCGATAATCATATTGTGAAAATAAAGCTCCTGTTGATGTATTCCCAATGAATCAAGATTATCAACCGCTTGATCATTAATCACCTGACGAGTAAAAATACCCTTTAACAACATAGGAAGGTTTTTAAGACTACATGAACTAGCAACAATTTCAGTTGAGCTTTTACCTGATTCAGCAGAAATTATTAACTCATTTCCTACTGTTGGCATATATTTACATTGCGGCATAAAGCGATATATTGCAACGTAATCAGATGTTTCACAGGACCATTTAAGTAAGCCAGGAACTACGGAGGGTATAAATTGAATAACGCCATCTTCTATGCCACTTTTAATATCGTAAGTTAGCTGAATAATGCCACCCGTTTTAATTGTGGCTGATTTCAATGATTGGTCTGCATAGACTTCTGGCTTACCTAAACGAACAGCCTCATTGGAGTCTGGCATTTCTCCATTCATGGAATAATACTGAGCAACAGCCACCTTCATCATCATCCCTGCTTGAAAACCTGCAGCAAGATGTGAGGCATTTATCATCTGCTCTCGTTCAATTTCCAGCATAGGTTTAGGTTGTAATTGCTGCCTATAACCCCACAGGCCAACGATTACAAGCAAGACTAATATAGTTGGCCACCATTTTGTTTGCGCTGACTGTGTCATTATGGTCTCCTTAACTTGCTTCAGGCTTATACTGACATTGATAATATTTGGCGATTTCTTTGTAGTCTGGCATTTCACAAGCCCACTTTATCTGCCCTGGAACAACGGTTGGAATATAGCGAACAATCCCACCTTTAACCCTCGTATTTTCAAGAAAAACCATTTTAATAATACCATCAGGTAAAATAGTCATTGAGTGTAGATAAGGATTTGCATATACTTCTGGTGATTCTAATCCTAGCACTTGATTAGAACTAGGCAATTGACCTTCCTCATCATAAAATTCTCTAACTCTCATCTTAAGGAAGCTCGGCGTAATAGAATGACTATTACTTCCCACTTCGTGAAAAATAGCGACAGTTTTTTTGCGCTAAATTCTAATCAACTTAATTAGAGATTCCTTAAAAGTCCCGCCCAAACTAAGCCCTTGGCTGAGAAATGCAGGGGTGAACTACTTTTATCTTGTGAGCCTTGCTGACTAAGCCAAAAGACAACTAATGCAACGCCAACACTGAGTAATATTTGTTTTATCATCAACCCTTTTTGAAAAATATAAATTATTTAAACTTAATCATTCTTCGGCGACAATGCTGATAAATAGTATCAGAAAAAAATTGAAGAAATATTGGGTGTCTTTAACGAAAAACGCCCCAGAAAAGGGGCGTTTTAAGTTTGTAGAATAATGTATTAGGGTAGTTACTTATAAGCTGTAATACATATCAAATTCAACAGGGTGTGTGCTCATGCGTAGACGAGTGACTTCTTCCATTTTTAAATCAATGTAGCCATCAATTACATCATTAGTAAATACTCCGCCGCGTGTTAAGAACTCACGGTCTTCGTCTA
>JAGLUC010000508.1 GCA_023134955.1 Methylococcales bacterium
ACTTTTGGAACGATTAATACCAAGATCCAAGATAGGTTTGTTCTACTTTTTATCAAGCAGATAATCCCAACCCCAATAAATTAAAGGCAACTGTCATGTCAGAACAATCTTTAGAAAAAACAGGTTTAGCACTTTCAGGCGGGGGGCTTCGGGCTTCTTTTTTCCATATTGGTCTTCTGGCGCAAATGGCGGAACAAGGGCTGCTTAGGTCGGTAGAAGTTATTTCTACGGTATCGGGCGGTTCTATAATCGGTGCTTTATATTATTTACATTTGAAAAAACTTTTAGAATCTAAATCAGATAAGGATATTACTGATCAAGATTACATTGATTTTATTAAAATAATTGAGGTGGATTTTTTAAAAGCAACGGAAAAGAATATTCGTATGAGTGTTCTTGCTGATATTAGAAAAAACTTTAAGATGAAAAATGCGAATTATTCACGTAGTGATCGAATTGCAGAGCTTTATAATGAATATCTCTATCAATCGGTGTTGAATAATTTAGGTAATCCTGTGGAAATGTGTAAACTAAAAATCCAGCCTCTAGGGAGTCCTGAAAATTTCCATCCAAAAAAACATAATGACAACAGACAGGCAAAAGTGCCTATTCTTGTGCTGAATGCGACGACTCTCAATAGTGGGCGTAATTGGCAATTTAGCGCACAGACAATGGGTGAACCGCCGAGTCGTGAATCAACGATTCGTATTGATAAAAAACCTATTCGTTTACGTAGGGCAACAGGCTACCAGAATATGGTGGAGGTACAGCAAGATTTTCCTCTAGGACATGCTGTAGCTGCTTCTGCTTGTGTGCCTGGCTTGTTTACGCCTTTAGCCGTCAGTGATCTTTATCGGGATAAAGATGAAGCAATTGTGCCGCAGTTAGTCGATGGTGGTGTGTTTGATAACCAGGGGATAGAAAGCTTATTAAAATATGAATGTACTCGTTTTATTGTCAGTGATGCTTCTGGACAAATGGGAATGGAAAACGAAGTAGATACTAATCCAATTTCTGTACTTTTACGAGTCAGTAGCGTATTACAAGATCGTGTTCGTACCGAAAGTTTGTTACATTTAATTGATAGTAAAGGCGAAGAAAACATTGTTTTTATCAATTTGCGTAAAGGCTTGGGTGAGAGGGGAATTAGCTGGATTAATAAAGAAGGTGTTCCTGCTCATCCAGACGAGGTGACTCCCGCCAGCTCTGACAAATTTGGTGTTGACCCTGAAGTACAAGAAAAACTGTCCCTAATGCGTACTGATTTAGATGCCTTTACAGAAGTAGAGGCCTATTCTTTGATGTTAGATGCTTACCAGATGAGTAAAGCGGATTTGGCGCAATTTGGAAATGCAAAATCATCATCTGAAACATCATGGCAATTTTCTCAAATTGCTGAATTAATGGAAAAACCGGCATCCAACCCCAAATACCTTAAACAGTTAGCTGTCTCTCAACATGTCTTTGGTAAAGCGTTAAAAGTTTTTCCATGGCTTTGGATTCCCATTGTTTTGGTTATCGGAGCTATTCTGTTTTATTTGTGGGGGTCTGTTATTCAACCTGCTCTACATAGCTCTTACACCGTGATTGGGATGATTTTAGCTATTGCTTTGTGGTTGCTGACTATTTTTGCACCAAAGGTTGAAAGGATAATATCTTTTTTAACTAAGTTTCGCCCAAAGGCTCTTCTATTAAAACGTTTGGCTAAGGCTGGGCTACTAATATTGGGAACAGTGTTTGTGATTTTTTATCTCAAGTGTATTAATCCCATGTATTTGGCTCAGGGAAGAATGACTAAACTAAAAAAATAGGCTTTTCAACTTAGGAGCATAGCTTGACGACTATGCACTTTCAGTGTGGTTTTGAGAGGAGATTTAAAGATGGCAGCAAGAAATAAAGAACTGAAGAATTTACATCCAGTCGTCAGGAAAAAAGTAGAGACCCTAATCCAGAAATTAAAAGATGAAAATATTCCACTGCGGCTTTTTGAGGGTTTTCGTACGCCTAAACGCCAAGCTCAGCTCTATTCCCAGGGACGTACTATTCCTGGTTCCAAAGTAACTAATGCCAATGCCTGGCAGTCACTTCATCAGTATGGCGTAGCCTGTGATTTTGTACTCTACATTGATGGCAACTGGAGCTGGAGTACGAGTGGTAATAATGGAAACTACTGGAGCAGATATCATGAGTTAGCAGGTGAAGTTGGTTTGAAACCTTTGAGTTGGGAAACGCCACATATTGAACTGGTAGGAGCCACTTGGCGAAGCCTTTATGACGGAGGCTACCCAAGCGGTGGTAATTTGGATTGGGCTGAAAACCTTGAAGCTGCAATCATTGATTGGACAGGGTATCCATCAGCTCCGCCTATGCCGGATAATATACCGATGCGACCTCCACTGGGTAGAGACGAGGAAGGTGAAAACCAGGAGTACGACAGATTATTTTTAAATAGATACCGAGTAAATGCACGCAGGGGACTTCATCTCAGAGCAGGGCCTGGCATTGAATATGACATCATAAAGAGCTTGCCCAATGGAGCGGTGGTTTTTAGTTTATCAAACAGAAGTGATTGGTGTCAGATTGATCTGGAAGGTGATGGAACAGCGGATGGATTCTGTCATAACAGTTTTCTGGTCAAACTCCATTGACAAATTTCTATTATGTAGAGTCTGCTTTGCAAGTCAGCAGTCTTTACACAGCGCAATAAAGATCCTTTCCAGGATACTTACTCCTTAAGTAGCAATATTATTTGCTCTAATTGAGAGCCTTATTTTCCACTTATACAATAATTAAGCTCAGAATAATCACGCACAAATTCTTGGGTTTATTGCTTTTTATCTTCCTATATTATTTATAAGTCATTGTTAAAAAGCATAAATAATATTATTTGGTATCTATTCTGTAACTTGGCTTAATTACTGCCTATTACTGAAAGTAAGTTATTTAAACTGAAAAATACAGCAGAATAAATATTATGTTATTTGGTAGAAACGTAAAAAATCCGATTAAAATTGCAGATAAAGGGATAGAAAAATGGACTTATTCAACCTGTGGTTATTGTTCAACAGGCTGTGCGATTGAAATTGGCACCAATAAAGAAGGTGTTCCCGTTGGGGCGAGAGGCGTAGCGGGTGCAGATGTTAATCGTGGAAAATTATGTGTTAAAGGGATTTTTGAGCATGAAGTGTTTGAATCATCTGGGCGTGGCACTACACCTTTAATGCGTAACAATATTAATGATGAGTACCAAGCAGCCAGTTGGGGTGATGCTTTGGCTGGCATGGCTTCGGAAATTAAACGGATACAGGAAAGTCATGGGCGCGATGCTTTTGCTATTGTTTCTACAGGGCAAATTTTAACGGAAGGGTTTTATACGCTGGGGAAATTGGCGCGTGGAGTAATTGGAACTAATAATTATGACGGTAACACCACCTTGTGTATGGCATCCGCCGTGTCAGGCTATAAACGCTCCTTCGGTTCTGATGGCCCGCCAGGTTGTTATGAAGATTTTGAAAATACCGATTGTTTAATTGCTTGGGGATCTAATTTACCTGAGCAACACCCCATTATTTACTGGCGTTTTAAAGAAGCCCAGGAAAAGCGACAATTTCCTTTGATTGTTATTGACCCCAGAGTCACCATGTTGGCGCAAAATGCAGATATGCATTTGCCAATTACGCCAGGGACAGACGTGGTGCTGATGAATGCCTTGATGTATGTGATTTTGGATGAAGGACTGGAAGATCAGGACTATATAAAAGCCAATACTAATGGTTTTGATGCTTTAGCAGCGGAGCTTAAGAATTACGACCCTGTTAGCGCTTCTAAAATTTGTGGTATTGATGAAGATAGCATTCGTCATGTAGCTCGTTTGTATGCCAAAGCCGATGCTGCTATGCAAATTTGGACTATGGGAATTAATCAAAGCACCCATGGCTCTGATGGTGTCGTAGGTATTAATAATCTGAGTTTAATTACTGGCAATATTGGTAAAAAAGGAGGAACCAGTTTATCCATTACCGGACAATGTAATGCAATGGGGACGCGGGAATGGTCTTCCTGTTCAGGGTTGCCAGCCTATCGTTTGCTGGAGAATGCACAGGATCGTGAAGATATGGGACAGTTCTGGGGCGTAGATCCAGAGTTTTTTCCTAAAAAAAGAGGATTAGCGCAAACCGATATTTTTCCTGCAATAGAAACTGGAGAAATCAAAGGACTGTGGCTGGTAGGGACTAATCCCATGACTTCTATGCCGAATACTGCTCGTATTCGTAAAACACTGGCAAAACTAGAGTTTTGTGTGGTGCAAGATTCCTATCTTGATGTGGAAACCACCC
>JAGLUC010000509.1 GCA_023134955.1 Methylococcales bacterium
AGGCTTTAGCCTTCATGTGGTAAAGGCGAAAAAGCAGGCTAAAGACCTGCGCCCCACTGCTTAACTTAATGACATTGGGGCTTAGGGGGATTTATTATGCCCCCAATTATCGAGAATTTTAAAGCAATGAATTTGAGTTCTAATATTGATTTTAATCTAAAGCACTTTTTCTTGTGGTGGGGAAGGGAGCTGTCTTATTGGATACCTGAAAAAATTAAACAGGCACTAAGTGATAAATCTGGTTATGTATTTTTATCAATAGAAGATGAGCAGTTAAAATTTGCTCGTCTTAATCATGGTCAGCGTCAGTTAATTGGGACGTTACCTATAGATGAGATAACTGCAGAGCAGTTTCAGCATTTAGTCAATCAAGATAGCTTTCTTGAAAAAGCTCATTATGTTCTACGCTTAAATTCTGAGCAAGCAATTAAGAAGGTGCTCTACCTACCTGCGGCAGCAAAAGAAAACCTTCAGCAAGTAATTGCTTTTGAGATGGATAGGTTTGCCCCTTTTAAAGCTGAGCAGGTCTATTTTGCGTTAAAAATATTAGCTAAAGAGCATAATGGGCAAATTAAAGTTTTGCTATTACTCACATCAAAAAAAGTATTGGATAATCTTTTTTTAAAACTGAATGATGCCAAAATTTATCCAGCAGTTGTTGATATTGAAGAAGCTGCCAACAACTTTTCTGACGATCTGGAGACATATAATTTACTTCCTGAGTGGCAAAGACCTGTCAAAAATAAAGTGACCCGTTTTTTGCTTTGGAGTTTTAGTTTTATGGTGCTGGCCTTAACTGTTTTAGTGTTAGTTTTACCCCTCTGGTATGAAGCGCAAGCGATAGAATCAATCAGAGAAAATTTAAATCAATTGGAAAAAGATTCTCGATTTGTGCAATTACAACAGTTAGATATAGATAATATTGTTGATGAAACACAACAATTGATTAATATCAAAAACAGTGCATCACCATTGACTAAATTAATGAATCGGTTAACTCAGTTAATACCAAATGATACCTGGCTAACACATTTTAAGTACAAAGACTCTAAATTACAGATTCAAGGCCAGTCACCTTCTGCATCGGTATTGATTGGAGTGCTAGAAGAATCTGTATTATTTAGTAATGCGCGCTTCGTTTCACCATTGACACAGGATAAACGCACAGGAATGGAAAGATTTAAAATTAGTATGGATGTAAATGTGCCTGAGGATAATGTGGGTGAATGAGAAATTACATTCTCGTTGGCTAGCACTTGGCTTATTAGGCTTAGGTTTACTTATGGTTATTTTATTTGCTATTGTTCCTCTGGTTTCAACGGCTCTGGAATATCATGAACAAAAAGAAGAGTTGCTTTTTAGGTTACAGCGAGCTAAACAAGTCATTGCCAGAAAAGACAGTATTGAAGAAAATATTACACAAATTAGTCAAAAACACCAAAAGCAAAATTATTTTAGCTGGCAAAATACCGTTGCACTAGCCTCGGCCGATTTACAGAAGATTATTAAATCAGCAATTTCACAGGCGGGCGGACAATTAACCAGTACTCAGGTTTTACCTAGTAGAAACGATGCCAGTTTTAATAGAGTGACAGTCAAAGTAAGAATGTCAGGCGATATAGAGGTTTTGCGTAGCGTGTTATATGAGATTGAAACTTCAGTACCGATGATGATTGTTGACCAGTTAGATATACGTCCAGTCAGAGGTAAACGTAATCGTAAAACACGAAAAATTGAACCGAATAATAAATTAAATGTTAATTTTCAAGTAGCCAGCTTTATGCGAGTAGAAGGGTCATGAATAGCAAAGCTGTTAATTTATTATTGGGCATCTGCTTGCTATTGATATGTATTTTGATTGCAGAGTGGTTGTTAATCAATTCTTCAGCTACGTCATCAATTGAACTATTAGTGACAGAAAAGGTACAAGATGCTGCTATTGATTTACCTGAACTTATGTTAGAACAACAACCGATAGAAGCTTATTCCGCCATGGTTGACAGTCCATTATTTATAGAAGGTCGTAAACCAGTTAGTCAGGAAGAAGGTAATAAGGTTGATGAAGGTGTTAGTAAAATAGATGACTTGGTTTTAGTGGGTGTTTTTTCTGCTAAAGAACAAATGGTTGCTTTATTTAGTAAGCAAGGGGCAAGAAAGAAATATAGCAAAAAAATAGAAGGCGATGATATTGCTGGTTGGCAAGTTAAAGAAATTAAACAAGATAGAGTGGTTTTGCAGCGATCAGGTAGACAGCAAACTGTTATGCTAAGAAAATCAAAACAGAAATCAACAATTAAGCCTAAACCTGTTGCTGGTAAACAGATAAAGCTTAAACCCTGAGAAGCAAAATGATAAACCGTATAGAACATATTTCCTTTCTTTTAATATTAAGCTTGTTATTAATAGGTTGTGAGTTCTTAGGCCCTAAGCCTTTTAAAAAACTGCCTTTAGAGGCAACGAGTAAAAGCAAACAGATTGAACAGCTAAAGATAGAATATCAAGAATTAACTAATGAACTTTCTGAATCAGTAGATGATAGCAGAGCAAAAGTAGAGTTATATCCAGGTACGGGTCAATTTTTCTCACAACGAGGTGGTCGTTCTCAAAGAAAGGCATCAGAGAAGGGGGAGTATAGTCTGAACTTTGATGCAGCTGATTTGGGCGAAGTCGCTAAAGTTATATTGACTGATATTTTAGATGAGAACTATGTTTTAAGCCCTAAAGTTTCTGGTCAAGTGACTTTACAAACTAGCAAACCTCTTAGCCGAGCAGAGTTATTACCCACCCTGGAAATGCTATTGCAAATAAATAATGCAGCAATGGTTTATCAAAATGGTGTGTATCAAATCAGGCCAGCCACAGAGGTGGTAAGCAGCAGTAGTTTTGGTGCTGGCAAAAGATATAGTAAAAAAATAGCAAAAGGTTATCAGGTAAGAGTTATCCCGGTTAAAAATGTAGCAGTTGCAGAGTTAGTTAAAATTGTTAAGCCACTGATGAGTAACAAAGCTATTTTACATGCTGATGAAAATAGAAATATTTTGCTCATTGCTGGCACTGCGGCTGAATTGGCGCGGGCAATTGATATTGTTAATAGCTTTGATGTTAATGTGATGAAAGGGCGATCTTTTGGATTGTTTTCACTCATAAATGTGGAAGCAGAGCAAATGATTAAAGAGCTTGAGCAGGTGTTTAATCAAAAAACATCTGGATCAGGGCGTGGTCTTTATCAGTTTATGGCGATTGAGCGATTAAATGCTATTTTGGCAATTACTCATCAGGCAAAACATTTAAAGGATATTGAGCGATGGGTTTTTAGACTAGATAAAGCAAATACCTCCGCAGGGGGAGGGGTAATTGTTTATCGAGCTCAACATGTTGATGCGGTTGAGTTAGCGACAACATTAGGCGAGATATTTGGGCAAGGTAATAAGCCTAAGCGTCCTGCTTCAATTGCCTCGGGACGTAAGCAGCTTGAGGTCACTAATAAAAATAAAAAAGTAGATACCGCAACGACTAATCGTGTGAATTCAGTTTTATCATTAGCTAACCTTGGTGATGTAAAAATTATAGCGGATGAGGTTAATAATGCATTAATTATTATGGCATCAGCACAGGATTATGCAGTGGTACAAAGAGTGATTAAGCAGCTAGATGTGATGCCATTGCAAGTATTGATTGATGTAAGTATTGTTGATGTCAGTTTAAATGATGAACTAGAGTATGGAATTAGATGGTTTTTTGAGCATAATAATGGACAAAATGCAGGGGCAACAAATCCAGCGGGACTGGAGGAGGGTGTTTTTGGAGGGGCCGATTTAACTAATTTGGCTTCTAGCTTAGCTATAGGGGCAGCTACTGGTGGGTTTGGTTATGGTTTTGTGAGTGGCTCTGGAGATATAAGAGCAGTGCTTAATATGGAGTCAACCAAAGGCAATATTAATGTTATTTCTTCACCTTCTTTAATGGTTTTGAATAATCAAGAAGCCAGTATTCAAGTTGGGGAAGAGGTGTCATTAAGAACGTCTGAGTCGACTCCATTGACAGGAGGGGTTGGAGAGGATAATTCCCCCATTTCAACCACAACTTTTCAGCAACGTAAAACAGGTGTGACAGTCAATGTGAAGCCCAGAGTTAATGCTAGTGGTTTAGTGATTATGGAAATAGAACAAAGAGTTGAAGACTTTGCGGTAAAGAATGGCGTTAATGGAAATCCCGATATTTTAACCAGAGAAATAAATAGTAGTGTTGCTATTCAAAGTGGAGAAACTATCGTCTTGGGGGGGTTAATTAATGAGAAAAATACCATTGTAAAAACGGGCATTCCTTTTTTACATGAAATTCCTTTAATTGGTCCTCTATTTGGCAGTACAGAAAAAATTAAAAGAAAGACTGAATTAGTTGTATTAATTACTCCAAGAGTTGTTAAAACAAGGCAAGATGCCCGATTAATTACCAATGAATTTAAACGTAAGCTATCAGGTATTTATGAACAAACGGAAGAACCTTTAAATACAGCGGAATAATGATTCATAAATACATAGAAAGAATACTCAGGGCAAAAGTTTATGATGTGGCAGTAGAAACGCCCCTTGACTTTGCTGAGGCATTATCGCAAAAGCTAGAGAATAACATTTATTTGAAAAGAGAGGATTTACAGCCTGTTTTTTCATTTAAATTAAGAGGGGCATACAATAAAATGTCCTCTTTAAGTGAGCAACAACGCAGTCAAGGCGTGATTGCCGCATCAGCAGGAAACCATGCGCAAGGCGTGGCATTATCAGCTAAAAAACTAGGCATAAAAGCATTAATTGTAATGCCTAAAACCACCCCGGAAATTAAAGTTAAAGGTGTTAAAGCCTTGGGTGCCAAAATTGTTTTATTTGGTGACTCCTATGATGATGCCTTGGCACATGCAAAAGAAATAACACAACAAAAAAACATGACTTTTGTGCACCCCTACGATGACCCAGAGGTTATTGCAGGGCAAGGTACTATAGGCATGGAAATACTTCGACAAAAAACTGAACATATTGATGCCATTTTTGTTCCCGTCGGTGGAGGTGGTTTAATTGCTGGTATAGCTGCTTATGTAAAATTTGTTCGACCTGAAACCAAAATAATCGGGGTAGAACCGGATGATGCCGATTGTCTTAATCAAGCCTTACAAGCCAAACGTAGAGTTATTATTAAACAAGTAGGGTTGTTTGCTGATGGTGTCGCAGTTAAACAAGTAGGATGTGAGCCTTTTAAATTGGCGCAACAATTTGTTGATGAAATGATTACAGTAAGCACGGATGAAATTTGTGCCAGTATTAAAGATATTTTTGATAATACTCGATCCGTTGCTGAGCCAGCTGGGGCATTAGCAGTTGCCGGGTTAAAAAAATATGTAGAACAGTGCGGGATAAAGGGTCAAACCTTAGTGGCTATAGAAAGTGGTGCAAATATTAACTTTGACCGTTTACGCTATGTAGCAGAACGTACTTTAGTGGGTGAGCATAAAGAAATTTTATTAGCCGTGACTGTGCCAGAAGTACCGGGTAGCTTTTTAAAGTTTTGTAAAGCCTTAGGAAGGCGAAATATTACAGAATTCAATCACCGTTATTTTAATCATCTTGTAGCACAAGTTTTTGTTGGTATTTCTTGCAGTGGTATGCAGCAAGATAGAGATGATTTGATTGCCCAGTTAGAAAGCCAGGGCTTTGAAGTTATTGATATGACAATGAATGAATTAGCCAAAGATCATATTCGTTATATGGTAGGTGGACATGCACCACAAGAACTGGGTGAAATTGTGTATAGCATACAGTTTCCAGAACGCCCAGGCGCACTGTTAAAGTTTTTAGCATCATTAGGCAGTCGATGGAATATCAGCATGTTTCATTATCGAAATCATGGTGCGGCATTTGGTAAGGTATTGATGGGTATACAAATGCCAAAATCAGAAAGAAAAGATTTTCAACAACGACTGGAACAATTACATTTTGAATATAAAGAAGAAACTGGTAATCCTGCCTATAAAGTATTTGTAGGGGGTGTGAATAAAAATTTTAGCTAAAATGGAGTATCTCCCGCCTGCGCCGTCTCGTACCTTCGTCCTTGAACCGGAGGTTCAAGTGGAGGCTTCGTCAGTACATTAGGCTTCCCGTACAAAACAGGCTTGCACATCAATACTGAGTCTACTTCCTGGGTAAAAACAGGTTCAGGAAACACCCGGCACTAATCGAACGCTGCAGGAGATACAAGGTGATATTCTAACTGGATTTACAAGCTTTCTAAAACATTTTCTATTTTGTGACTTAAATTAGCGAGTTTTGAAGAGATATTATCTTTTGATTTTGGGGTTTTCTTTAATTTGTCGTCTTTGACTAGGTTAAGTTCATGGGTCAAGTTTAAAGCTGCCATTACAGCAATTTTATCAACACCAATAACCGTACCAGAGTCTCTTATTTCACGCATTTGTCGATCTAGTTCTTGTGCAGAAGATAGTAATGCATCTTGCTCTTTTTCGGGGCAAGCAATTCGATAGTCTTTGCCTAGAATTCTAAGAGATACTGGCTGTGTTTTTGAAGCTTTACTCATGAACCATGTTCCATTGATTTTAAACGTGTAATCATAGCCTCAACTCGAGTTCTAGCAATGGTTGTTTTTTCTAATAATTTGGCTTTTTCTTTGACTAGCTCGTCTTGCTTAGTTTTTAGCGTGCTATTTTCATTTTTTATTGAATTATATTCATCAATTAGAGTATCAAGCTTCTTCTCAAGATATTTTAATTCGGTTGATGTATCTTTTTCTAATTCAGGCATAGCTATAAATTAAGTATTGTTGAAAGCATTCTAAGTATGTTAGCACAAGCAGTGAACTTATAGTGAGTTATGCCTATAAATTAAGAAAAAGAAGCTGAGAAAAATAATGAAGGAGGAAAAAATAAAAGTGATGAAACCTTAGGACTGAAGATTTAATAACCTCCCTGTTTTGCCTTGTCTTTTGCCTCCACAGAAGCACCAATAAAACAGTTGCGTAGCTTGCTATGCGTCTGTTTTATTGGCACTCCTGTGAAGCCAAAACCCTACGCCAGTTGTTGAAGTTATTTTGTGCACGTTCCTTAAGTTACGACAACTGTGTTTGTTAAACGTAAAGAGTATATAATTTTGCATTCAATTGATTATTAGAATAAGCAAAAAAGATGGCCTATCAGACTATTAATAAAATTTTTCAAAAATATGAAACAGATTTAACGTCATCTGAAGCTCATGGACTTGCAACAGGTATGTTGTGCATAGAAAATGAAACAGAAGCGGCAACTTGGCTGAGCGAGTTATTTCCTGATGAGGTCTTGCTTGATGAAGAAGATAAAACTGTTTTAGTATCCTTGTTTGAGCAGACACGGAAATTAATAAGTGAAGATGATTATAACTTTCGCTATGATCTTTTTTTACCAGGAGATGATACGGTATTACAAGAGCAACTAGAAGCTATTCGCTTTTGGTGTGAAGGTTTTTTATTTGGTGTAGGTTATAACCGCTCATCATCTGACTGGCCTGGAGAAACGGGTGGTATTATGAAAGATATAGTAGAATTCACTAAGTTGGATACGGAGGTTGATGAGGAAATGGATGAAGACGAAATGGATGATCAAGATGGTGCAGTCATGGAGATTCAAGAATATTTAAGAGCTGCAGTTATGATGGTGAGAGATCAATTTACAACAGAAAGTAATGGGCAGAAACATTGAAGCAAAGCGAATTTAAGAAACGCAGAAAAGCATTAATGCAACAAATTGGACAAGGTAATATTGCTATTATTGCCAGTGCTTCAAATCATATAAGAAATCGAGATGTTGAATTTCCATTTAGACAAGATAGTGATTTTTATTATCTAACAGGTTTTAATGAAGCAGATTCTTTAGCAGTGTTTATTCCAGGTCGTGAACAAGGTGAATATATTTTATTTTGTCGTGAATTTGATCAGAAAAAAGCCTTATGGGAAGGGGCACATGCTGGATTAGAAGGTGCAACAGAACATTATGAGGCGGATGATTCTTTTCCCATTGATGATATGGACGAAATATTGCCTGGCATGTTGGAAAATAAGAGTAAAGTTTTTTATCCAATGGGTCGCGATGGTGAATTAGACCACCAAATACTGGAATGGATCACGCACCTTAGAAAACAGTCCCGAAGTGGTGTTAATGTCCCTGGTGAATTAGTTTCATTAGAACATTTTTTGCACGAAATGCGCTTGTTTAAAAGCGTGGAAGAACTTAAATTAATGCGTAAAGCAGCCGAGGTTTCCTGTATAGCGCATAAGCGAGTCATGCAGCAATGTAAACCAGGACTATATGAATATCAAATAGAAGCTGAGATTGTGCATGAATTCATGAGTGAAGGCTTGAGATATGTGGCTTATCCTTCCATTGTTGCGGGTGGTAAAAATGCTTGTGTGCTGCATTATCTTGATAACAAAGATAAATTAAAAAAAGGGGATTTACTGTTAATTGATGCTGGTGCGGAATGTGATCATTATGCCGCTGATATTACACGGACATTTCCAGTATCAGGCAAGTTTAGTCTGGCACAGAAGCAACTTTATCAGTTGGTTTTAGATGCTCAATATGCAGCCATTGAACAAATTAAACCAGGGCTGGCATGGAATAAAGCACATGATGCATCGGTTAAGGTTTTAACCATAGGTTTGGTTGAATTAGGTTTGTTAAAAGGGCGTGTATCAACTTTAATTAAGAATGAAAAATATAAGCAGTTTTATATGCATCGCATTGGACATTGGCTAGGTATGGATGTACATGATGTAGGTGATTATAAGCTGGATAATGAATGGCGTTTGCTAGAGTCGGGGATGGTGTTAACCATAGAGCCGGGCTTATATATTCCAGAGGATTGTGAATCAGTTGATGTAAAATGGCGCGGGATTGGTATCCGGATCGAAGACGATGTACTGGTGACTAAGCAAGGATACGAAGTATTAACGGGTGCTGTCCCTAAAGAAATTGATGAAATTGAAAGTTTAATGCAGGCTACATATGCAGCATGATTATGATGTTTTAATAGTAGGTGGTGGTCTGGCTGGCAATTGTTTGGCTCTGGCACTAAAAGACTCTGGCTTACGGCTTGCGATTATAGAAGCAAATACCAGAGAACAATTAAAGGACTCACCAGCTGGTGACCGAGCTTTGGCTTTATCGGCAGGGACTATAAAAAACCTGCAAGCCATTAATGCCTGGTCAGGTATTAAAACTGTTGCTACAGCTATTAAAGGTATTCATATTTCTGATCAAGGACATTTTGGTAAGGCGCGTTTATCAGCAAAAAAACAAGCGGTTGATGCTTTAGGTTATGTGATTAGTGCCAGAGATATTGAAAACCATGTTGCAACATTAGTTGCACAAACTGAAATAAAACAATTTTGCCCAGCCCGTGTGGAGGGATTAATATCCGGCTTAGAATCTGTTAATGTCAGTTTAAAACAAGGCGATCAAGCATTAAATTTAACCGCTAAATTATTAGTTGGTGCGGACGGCGGACAATCGACTATTCGTCGACTTCTAAATATTGCTCAGCAAGTGACCGAATACGGGCAAACCGCATTAGTCACTACCGTTAAATTATCATTACCACATAATAATGTCGCTTTTGAGCGATTTACCTCATCAGGACCATTAGCCATGTTGCCTGTTAATGATGGAGAAATTTCTGTGGTGTGGACACGGACACACAAAGATGCTGAAGATTTAATGGCTATGAGTGAAGATGATTTTATTGAGCAATTGCAAAGCTGTTTTGGTTATCAACTAGGTGAATTAAGCTTATCAGCACCCAGACGAGCTTTTCCATTAAGTCTTATTCGTGCTGAAAATATGCTTTCAGGACGTTGTGTTATTATCGGTAATGCGGTACATCAATTACATCCAGTTGCAGGACAGGGATTTAATCTAGGTATGCGAGATGCAGTGCAACTGGCTGAAATGCTCTGTGAGCAACAACAGAAAAATGCAGATGTTGGCGAGCAAAGTCTATTGGCGCGTTATGCAGAACTCAGGCAAAAAGACCATAATCAAACCATTGGCTTTACTGATAATGTGGTTAAAATATTTTCCACAGACTGGTTGCCAGTGGCAGCGGCAAGAAGCATCAGTTTAGCGATTATGGATCATATTCCAACGGCAAAATCAATTTTGGCAAAACATGCTATGGGACTCTCTGGACGATTGCCTAGAGTAGGTAATCGACAATAAAAATGGGTTTATGCCAGAATCGTTAAGCTAAGAAATAGTGGTTATTGGTTCTGGAAGTGAGGCTTTAGCCTCGCACGAGTCAGGCAAAGCTAAAGCCTCACTTCCTTATTAAAACGGCTTAATCAATCCAAAAATCTTATCACAGATCAACCTGTGATAAGTTCATAGTCATGTAATTTAATGACATTAGGAGCTATGCTTTTTTGAATGGTTATAAAATAGTTGCTTTACCCACTTATTAATCGTTCTAAAAGTATTCGCAATAATAAAAAAGTAGCCCGTATG
>JAGLUC010000051.1 GCA_023134955.1 Methylococcales bacterium
GCAATAATTCTATTGATTTGCGTAAACCGTAAATCATTGGTGTTGCAGCTGTGTAAGGTGTATAGCCTAACGCATTTTGTGCCATTTGGTCTTTAAGATCTAAAAAGCAACGTGGAAAAGTGGCAGTTTCAGTCATTTTTAATGCTTTTTGGCTGAAGGCTAGAACAGCTAAACCTGCTGGTAACATGAAACCTTTTTGCGAGCCACTAATAGCCGCATCAACGCCCCAATCGTCCATACGGAATTCAATACTGGCAATAGAACTTACGCCATCAACAAATAATAAAGCAGGGTGGCTAGAGGTATCCATTGCTTTACGAACGCCGCCGATGTCGCTAGTTACGCCAGTTGAAGTTTCATTGTGTGTGGCTAAAACAGCTTTAATCTGGTGATTGGTATCCGCTTTTAAACGGGCTTCTAAATCATCAACAGGAATTCCTTTGCCCCATTCAACTTCATGCATTTCAACATCCAAACCAAGACGTTCTGCCATGTTCATCCATAAGTGGCTGAATTGTCCAAAACGATAAATTAATACTTTATCACCTGGGTTTAGGGTGTTGGTAATGGCAACTTCCCAGCCTGCTGTTCCCGTTGCAGGGAAGATAAAGGCTTGACCTGTTTCAGTTCTGAATATTTTTTTTAAGTCTTCTAAAACCGGCTTTAGTAATTTGGGGAAAATGGGAGATCGATGGTCTTCCATAGGTACATGCATAGCACTTAGAACTTCATGTGGTGTATTAGTTGGACCAGGAATAAATAAGTGGTTACGACCTGCCATTGTGCGCCTCTGTATTAATAGTGAATAAAGATGACCCTCTATAAAATTTAATACAGCTACAGAGGGTAACAAAACCGCTCATATTGCCATATAAACATAAGATCATCAAGTTTATCGGCTTGTTAAAATAATATTTTTGCTAATTCAAGGTTTTTTTCAAAATTCATGCTAAGTTTTTGATAAATAAGCTTTTGGGTGGCTGGATTCAAGCCTAATAGTTCCAGGCGAGAGTCTGTTGATATTTCATCAGCTTGTTTGTGAAGTGCTGATACCATCCTTGCAGCCGAGCCAATTAACAATGCAATTTCCCATGATGATTCCTGATAATCAGGATTAAGATGATATTCTATTGGAGTAACTAAAACTTCAGGAAATCCTAATTGTTTTGCAATCCAGCCGCCTACTTCACAATAGTCAGTGCCAGTGCATTGCTTTAATGAGTCGCTGACAGAGAGTGAGTATGGCTCATCTATAATCATTTGTAATGCTTTATCAGTTTCAATGGGGAAATTATCAGCCAGCCATAATAATCCTAAGTTGTGCAGTATCCCCGCTGTTTGTGCTGTCTGTTTAAACTCAAGACTGCTTATATGATTGGGAAGTTTAGATGCTAACATAGTAGCTCCTTCAACTACTAGCATGGAGGTCGTCCAGAAGTATACTGTGCTAAATAAAGGGCATTTTTTAGTATCAAAAGAAGAGGCAATAGATAGGGCAATACTAATACTTTTAACAATGGGAACGCCCAATCTGGAGCAAGCCTGTTCAATGTTGTTAACCGGAGAAATAGGTGCTGACCATGGGGAATTAACTAAAAAAATTATACGGGCAGTGATGTCTGGATAATGTCTGATTACTTCTGCCAGTTGCCGATAATCCATATTTTCATCAGCCAGAGATTGCATTAAAACATGTATGTTTTTAGCTAATGCCGGTAATTTTAGTGGTTTTGATAGTTTTTGCTGTAAAAGTGAGTTATCTTTTCTCATTTAGTGTTTTTCATCGCTTTGAACTAAGAAATCAACATCAATCAATGCAGGGATTTTATCGCTGGGGACGGGGCGACTAAAAAAGTAACCTTGTATGATTTGACAGCCCAGGCCGTGCATAATTAATGCCTGTTCTTTAGTTTCTACACCTTCTACAATTACTTGGTAATTCAGGGCATTTGCCAGCCCAATAATACTACCTAAAAGTAAAGATGAATCAGGGTTACTGACCACGTCATCAACAAATATTTTATCAATTTTCAAACAATCTAATGGCAACTGCTTTAACGAGGCTAGACAAGAATATCCGGTACCGAAATCATCAATAGAAATTTTTATTCCAAGCTGTCTTAATTGTTTAATGATGTTGAGACATTGTTTTTCTTGCATGGTACTCTCGGTTATTTCTAATGCCAGATACTCTGCAGGAACACCTGTTTTAGTTAATATATCCTGAATCGTATCAAGCAAATTAGTATCTTGAAAGTGTGAAGCTGAAAGATTGATTGCCACTTGCATTAATGGCATGCCTGCTTTATGCCATTGTATGATTTGCTTACAGACTTCATTAATTATCCAGTTACCTAATTCGACGATTAACCCCAAACGCTCTATTTCTGGAATAAACTCACCAGGAAGGATCATGCCTTTTTTGGGATGTTGCCATCGGGTTAATGCCTCCATACTAACCATTCGTCCTGTTTGCATGGATATTTGCGGTTGAAAGTGAAGAGTGAATTGTTCCTTTTCAAATGCTTCGTGCAACATCTGTTCATTTTCTAAACGCGTTATGGCTAGTGTAGCCATATCTTGTGAGTAAAAAGCATAGCATTGTTTACCTGCTTGTTTGGCGGCATACATTGCTGTATCCGCTGCTTTCATCAGTTCTACTTCATTATTACCGTCGCGTGGGAAAATAACGATACCAATACTGACTCGTGGTTTTATTTGTTGCTGATCTAAAAATAAAGGTTCATTTATTTTCTGCAGGCAACGCTGAGCAACTTCAGCGACAAATTCATCATTATTAATATTGTTTAATAGAATACAAAACTCATCACCGCCTAAGCGAGCTGTAAAATCGACATCTCTTATAACATGTTGTAAGCGCTGGGCAATCATTTTTAGCAGTTGGTCACCTAGATCATGTCCCAGGCTATCATTTATGTCTTTAAAGTTATCCAGGTCAATAAACAGAAAAGCAAATCTTTTTTTATGATAAGTGGCCGATTTTATAATGGTTTGAATATATTCTTGATAATTAGATCTACTGGCAAGCCCTGTCAGTTGATCAAAGTAAGCGAGATTGTGAATCTGTTTTTCAGCGATTTTTTGTTGGCTAATATCTTGAACTGTCCCGGTAATGATGATCTGCCCATCTTCAACTTTTTTAACCATCTCTTGACGTACAAAAATGGGTTCAGCTTGAGAGACTTGCAGACGGTATTCGATATTTTGCATTGTTATGTTAAAAGGAGCATCCATGATGCTATGTTTAACTATATTCTGATATTTAGGCTCAATCAGAGCAACAAACCCCTCCAGTGTGGTATCAAATATTTGCAGATCAACAGCGCATAAATCGGCTAATTGCTCAGATATTTGAAAGTGGTTTTGTTTTACATCCCAGACCCAATAACCCAGACGTGCAATGCGTTGCGCGGCAGTTAGCTGAAGTTTACTATTTCTGAGTTCAGAGGCATCCTGACTGACTCGTAACATAAAATTCAAACGGTGGATTAAAATAGTGTAGTTAATCGGTTTTGTGATGAAATCGGTAGCTCCTGAGTCAAAAGCACGGTTGATAGAGTTAATATCCTCCAGAGCTGTTGACATAATAATCGGCACATCAGCCATCTCAGGATTCTCACGTAATAAACGGCAGGTTTCAAAACCGTCCATTGAATCCATAACAGCATCCAGCAAGATCAGGTCTGGTTTGTGTAGCTCTACTTTTTCTAGTGCTTGTATACCACTACTGGCTTCATCAACTAAAAATGATGAAGCAGTCAATGTTGAACGGGTGATGATACGAAAATTGAGATCATCATCCACTAATAGAATACGTTTACTCTGATTATCCTCAGTTTGTGTTGCAGACTGCTGGAGAGTGGTTTCAATGTTTGTTGTATCGAGTTCTTTATTTAACGCTGTTATGGTATTTGGTAGTTCTAGTTTTATAGTCTTTAATGGTGCAATAATATCTTCAATATTACCCTGTTGGCTGCTTGCTTCAATAGATGCAGCATAATCGGCTAAAGTTTGTATTCCTAAGTTGGCACAAGATGATTTAAAGTTATGTGCGATTTGTCTTAAGGCAACACAATCCTGTTTGTCAAATGCGTTTTGTAGCTCATCAACTTGTTCAGGTGCAGAATTCAAAAATAGTGTAATTGCCATGCTGAGAAGGTTTTCACTATTTTCCATGGTATGTTGGCGTAATTTGTCTAGTGCGGAAGGGCTTAAAATACCATCATCAGGTTTTGCGCTGAGGACGATTTGTTTTGCAGAGGCTAATACGGGTTCTTGTTGTTTAAGTGATAAGTGTTTTTCCAGAACATTTTGTAAATGTTTTATGGTGAAAGGTTTACTGACATAGTCATCCATGCCGACATCTTTACACTGATCTATAATTCCTTTTTTCACATCCGCAGTTAATGCAATAATAGGTACACGGGGTGCGCCCTCAGCGAGTTCACGTTTACGTATTTCGACTGTTGCCTGAAAGCCATCCATTATTGGCATATGACAATCCATCAAAATGGCATCAAAGACTTTGTTGGCTGAAACTTCAACGGCTTCCAGACCATTATTAACGATTTCAGACTGGTAACCGATATTGCGTAATATAGCTTTAGCTACTTGCTGGTTAACTGGATTGTCTTCTGCTAGCAGAATAAGTCCTGAGGGCTTGTTTATCTCGCTAGTAGCAGCTCTGGCAGGGGTTTTAGTCTGATTTTGTAGTGCGCCCATAAGATCAAGCAGGCAATTTAGCAGTTTTTGCTGGATGACTGGTTTGTTCAAGAAATGGCTGATGCCATAGCTCACGCCTTGTTCTGGATCAAAGCTAACGCTATCTGAACTTAACATGATTAAGGGTAAGGATTGAAATTGCGGATCCTGCTGCAGTGTTTTGGCTAATGTAAGCCCGTCTATCTCTGGCATATGCCAGTCTAATATTGCCATCTGGTAAGATTTATTTTGTCGTTTAGCATCCTCTAAATGGCTGATAGCCTGAGTAGCACTTGCAACACAGGAACAATTTATTCCCCAATGCCCTAGCTGACTGCATAATATCTCGCGGTTTGTGGCATTATCATCCACTACTAGAATATTGATACCTTGTAGGGAAGAAATGTCGGATTTTTGCTGGGTTAATTGGCTGGTACGCTCCAGGCAAAGGTTAAAGCTAAAACAAGAACCTTGATTGATAACACTGCTTAGTTTTAGCTGCGCCCCCATCATTTTTAATAATTGTCTGGAGATGTTCAATCCTAGCCCCGTTCCTCCATGCTTGCGAGTAATAGAACCGTCCGCCTGAGTAAAGCTTTCAAAGATTAGCTCTTGTTGTTCAAGTGCAATACCAGCACCTGTATCGCTTACTTCAAACAACAAATCCATTTGCGTATCAGTGTTATTTTGATTAATACAACTGACTTTTAGTTGCACTTCACCTTGTTGAGTAAACTTGATTGCATTACCCAATAAATTAATCAAAACCTGTCGTATCCGTTCGGCATCACCGCGAACTATACCATTCAAATCCATAGACAGATTCAGTACCAGTTCCAGATTTTTTGAATGAGCCTGGGGAGCCATCATTTCGACGGTGTCTTCGAGTAATGCACGGATATTAAAATCGTTAATAATAAGTCGGAATTTTCTTGATTCAATTTTAGAAAAATCCAGAATATTATTAATAATTCCCAATAAGGATTCTGCGGAACGATAGGCGGTATCAGCCAGCCTTTTTTGGTGGCTATTGAGCGTGGTATTCAGTAATAATTCGGTCATGCCTAATACACCATTCATGGGTGTACGAATCTCATGACTCATGGTGGCGAGGAATTCACTTTTGGCTTGACTGGCTTTCTGTGCCTGTTTAGCCAAAATCAGAGCATTATTTTTTGCTTCGTTTAAATCATGGGTTCTTATCTGTACCTGATCTTCAAGTGATTCTTTTTGTTGTTTAAGGGCTTCATTACGACTATCTACCTGTTCCAGCATGTCATTAAAAGCTTTCCCCAGCTGTCCTAGTTCATCTGTTGAGGTAATAGTCGCACGTTGCTGATAATCTCCTGAATGTTTAATATCTTCACTAATAGCAACTAATTCCAAAATGGGATTGGAAAGTTTTTTGGCTATTTTTTCCATAAACCAAAAAATGACTAAGGCAGCAATGGCCAAGCCTAATAAAGTAATCAACAATTCTTTTAGCAGACGATGATAAATATTATCCAGGCTGATGACTAATGAAATATGCCCATAATTAACCTGATCAAAAACCAGGGGTTTACAGACTTGCATAAACTTTAGACTAAAGTTGTTATGGTTGCAGCTAGTCTTCAATTGTTCTGGAATGTCTATGTCTCCAGCTTGTAAATAAGCAGCAAAAGGCTGTTGCTGATTAATTTTGGTAACGGCAGCATAGACCACATTTTTATGCGCTTTCAGGGTGGTTAATGTTTGTTTGGCATCAGTACTATTGTCAAAAATCAGAGCGGGGGTAATGGCTAATGAGGTCACTTCTGTCAAAGCATTCAGTTCATTTTGTAATACCTGTTTATTGGATAAAACGGTATTGATCATCAAAACACTACAGGCAATCAACAGCATTGACAAAATGCTCATGCTGATGAGAAATTTTAATTTGTCCTTAATAGATGCGTTATTTAAGCGGTTCATAGAGTCATTATAGCCTTATTCTCTTGTTGCTATTTTTGAATTAAAACTAATGCGTTGTAGTGGAGGAATCAACAATATTAGCTAGTTTTAAAAGTCTGGAGTTGATGATCAGTCCAGATTGTTTAACTCTGGGTAAATTAATAGTTAATTTAATTTTGCCGTTAATTTTTTCCAATCCAACCATTCCACCTGCTTGAATAAAAGCCATGTTTTCTCCTATAGTCAAAATCGGTTGTTCTTTTAGTTCGAATAGTAAAGGTGCTAATTTATTTCGTTCCAGTTCACTTATATAGAGTAAGTGACACTGTTTTAACTTGCGTAATCGGGAAATATTAATGATACGTACGACTCTGCTGTTGACTGTTTTATTATCAATATTTGCAAGTGATAGTTGAACTAAATTATCACCCAAAACACATAAATTTAACTTGCTTGCTGTATCGTTAAATGTTTGTTCTGGCCAGCTGGTAAAACGAGCTACATTGAATGTTAATGCAGCTAGAAGCATTTGTTTTTCAACAGTTCTGGCCGATAGCGAACAAGTACTAATCAAAAAAATCAGTAGAATAAAAATTACGCTCAGTATTTTCTTTGTAGATAGCATAATGGATATTTACGACTAAAAGTGCCAAGCCAATTTGCCATAGAACCCACGGTCAATTTCAGTTGGCGTGGTAAAGGCTTCCTGCCTGTATTCTAGATGCTGACTAGCTAATAAGTTCTGTCCAACGAGTGACAGTTCAATATCATTGATGGGTCGCCAGGCCAAGCGAATATCCATTGATACATAGTCATTAATAACAGTATAGCCAAAAAAACCTACGGCTTTATTTTTATCAACATAGCGGAATAATATATCCAGATCAATATTCTGCCAGGGTGACATCGCACTACGTACCGATACTCGTTGTTGTGGGCTAAAGCCAATGATATTTTCCATTGCTACCCCTCCATCAAAGTGAGTTTTTAATAAACTATAGTTCACATCCCAACGCCACCAGTCTAACATTTGCCAGACAGTGGCAATTTCAAGGCCATAAGTCTGGGCTTTAATATTATTAATAAAAGTATTTTCTGATTCGGCAAATGCTGGCAGGTTACTAATATCAAGTGTGCTGGTTTGTATAGATCTTAAATTACTATAATCATTATAAAAAGCGGTAATATCAATGGAAAGGTTGTCTATTATTGTAGTTCTATAGCCCAGCTCATAACTGATTACTTGTTCAGAATCATATTGAGTATCTCCTTTAAAGGTAATAGCAACCGGTGGGGTCGGTGAAGGTGTAGGAGGGATTACTCTGGATAATATGTTTATGTTATGTTCTAGTCGTGAAGGTGTTCTTACTGCTTTTGATACAGCCCCCCATAAGCGATGGTGGTGATGAGGTGTCCACATTAATTTAGCTGTGGGTTGCACTTCAAAACCACTGTAATCATTGTGTTCAAACTTGCTACCTATCGTAAACCATAAAGTATCATCAATCAGAGTTATTTCATCTTGTATAAAAGCATTAAAAAGTTGGTCATTACGATTTACAGGACTGATAGTATTAAGAAAAGGATTATTATTTATAATCATATTGTCATGATTATAGCGATAGCCTAACCCCAGACTATATCATACCAATCTAATAAGGCAAAACGATGTTGAAGATCAACATCAATAACGTGCCTATCTTCTTCAATAAAATCTTCATCACGGTTATAAAAGTCATAAAAAACCTGAAATGAATAATCTGATGTGGAGGAAAAAGTATGCTGTTGACGTATTAACAGGTTGCCAGCAAAGCTGTCGATAGTTTCATTAAAATTAGATTGATAGGGTGGCAAAATCTGTGCAGATGTGGTGATTTGATTGATTTTACTACGATAGGCATCACCTTGAATGGTTAGAGTATCTTGTGGACTAAGTTGGGAATCCATTCTAAAACCACCTTGCACTTTGTCCCAGTCATCTCCTGCTTCACCACCTGTCTGATGCGTGTATTCATCACGCTTAAAACCTTTTATATAGATTCTGGCAGTGGTGTCTACATTTAATTTACCACCATAGCGAAATGCACCAAAACCTTGTTCTTCAGTACCACCGCCAGCAACCAGTAATCCACCTTGAGTATCAGCCGAGTGTTTGGTAATAATATTAATCACTCCATTAACGGCATTAGCACCCCAGAGAGTAGCTCCTGGCCCACGTATTACCTCGATACGCTCGACATCTTCCATCATTACATCTTGATTCTCCCAGTAAACACCAGAAAATGCACGGGTATAGGTATTACGACCATCAATTAAAACCAGCAATTTATTGGCAAAACGACCATTAAACCCTCTGGCACTGACAGCCCATTTATTGGCATCAATACGGGCAACATCAATGCCTGGTGCTAATCTTAACGCTTCTGGAATAGAGGTTGCACCTATGTGCCTTATATCATCTTGACTGATAACATAAATGGCGGCAGGGGAGTCATTTAGAGATTTTTCCTTTTTTGCAACAGAGATAACGTCAATGTTTAGTAAGTCTTCAACGCTCAAGTCCATTAATTCGGTATGATCGGAATAGGCGATTGAATTATAGGTAAAATATAAGACTGTAGAAATCAAGAGTTGTTTCAACAACTTTTTTTCAAGATACATTGTATTAACAGGTAGGTCTATGATGTCAAGTATTGAAGTAAAGCATTTCCATAAAAACTGTTTTAATTGTTCTAGTAGTTTATCAATGTTGTATTGACTGGATCATGCCCTTAAATTCTATTCTTGGGAGCAAAGAGTATAGAAAAAATTTAGTATTTTAGGAGTGAGCGCCCCTTCCTCAGAAAAGATATTGCTAAGAGTGTCCTTTAGATAGAATTTCCATTGCTAATTTTCAAGCGTACAATAAAATTTGACTTTAAAACCTCTAAAAGTAAAATGGTGGGTTAATTTGTGTTCGGGTTTGACCTGGGTTAATAGATGTACCCCTAGGTGATGAGGTCAGTCTTTTATTAAAATTTGTTAGGTAATTAAATGAGTCATACGTTATATGAAGCCAATGTTCAGCGTGTTCAGCGTTGTGAATTAGCCGTTCCCGGTTCAAATCCCGGTATGTTTGAAAAAGCAATGAAAAGCGGTGTCGACTTCATTTTCCTCGACCTTGAAGATGCGGTTGCTCCTGATGACAAATTACAAGCACGTAAAAATGTTATTGAAGCCATTAATGATATGGACTGGGCTGGACACGGGGTAACTGTTTCTGTACGTATCAATGGTTTGGATACACAATATATGGTACGTGATGTTGTTGATCTGATGGAACAGTGTGGCAATAAACTTAAAACCATTTTGATTCCTAAAGTTGGCGTGTACTCTGATGTATATATGGTTGAGGCCATGGTGAATCAGCTGGAAATGCAACAAGGATTAAAAAATAGAATCGGCATAGAATGTTTAATTGAAACCGCACTGGGTATGGCGAATGTTGAAGATATTGCTAAACAAGGTGCATTAGGTGGCAGAATGGAAGCCTTGCATTTTGGTGTGGCAGATTACGCAGCCAGTAACCGCGCCAGAACAACTAATATCGGTGGACTGAATCCTGATTATCCAGGAGACCAATGGCATGCAGCGATTAGCCGTATGACTGTGGCTTGTCGTGCTTATGGTTTACGTCCTATTGATGGTCCTTTTGGTGATATTAAAGATCCAGAAGGTTATAAATTAGCGGCTAAACGGGCAGCGGCATTAGGTTGTGAAGGTAAGTGGGCGATTCATCCGTCACAAGTTGAATTAGCTAATGAAGTGTTTACACCACCCGAGGCTGAAATTGAAAAAGCACATCGTATTTTAGCGGCGTTAAAACAAGCGGCAGCGGAAGGCAAAGGTGCAGCAGCATTAGATGGTCGTTTAATTGATGCTGCTTCCGAGAAGATGGCATCAAATGTTGTGAAAGCAGCAGAAGCGATTGCAGCAAAATTAAAATAACCAAAGGCAGATCAGATATGAATTATTTTAATCGGTACTATAAAAAACGTAAGGGTTTCATGCACCTTGCAAAAACTTTTTTAGTTTAGAAAATTATAGAGTGCTCTATTTTATATAGAGCACTCGTTTTATAAACCTTTAATAGGAACACTATGGATATTCATGAGTATCAAGCGAAAGAAATTTTAGCAGGATATGGAGTTAAAATCGCTGATGGCGGATTAGCGTACAGCCCGGAAGATGCTGTACAACGTGCAAGAGAAATTGGAGGGGATGTTTGGGCGGTTAAAGCACAAATTCATTCTGGTGCACGAGGTAAAGCGGGTGGCGTTAAAATCTGTAAAACTCACGAAGAAGTAGAGGCGGCTGCCGAGTCTATGCTGGGTCGTAAATTAGTAACACATCAAACCGGGCCAGAAGGTAAGGTTTGTTTAAGACTTTATGTTGAAGCTGGTACCAATATCGCTAAAGAACTTTATTTCAGTCTTTTAGTTGATCGTGCACATGAAAGTATCATCATGGTGGGTTCAGCTGAAGGTGGTATGGAAATTGAGGATTTAGCTGAAAATAATCCAGAAAAAATCACCAAAATTCAAATTGATCCAGCCGTGGGTTTGCTGGATTTCCAAGCCCGTGAAATGGCTTTTGCTTTAGGCCTGGAGCCTTCTCAAATTAGTCCTGCGGTTAAAGTCATTACTGGTTGCTACCGTGCCATGCGTGACTTAGATGCTAATATGATTGAGATTAATCCATTAGTGGTCACAGGCGGTAGCGGTAAATTAATGGTATTAGATGCAAAAATGGGTTTTGATGATAATGCCCTATTTCGTCGTCAAAAAGTGGCAGAATTGCGTGATAAAACTCAAGAAGATCAGCGTGAAATGGCAGCAGCAGACCGTGGTTTAAGCTATGTGGGTTTGGATGGTGATATTGGCTGTATGATCAATGGTGCGGGTCTTGCTATGGCAACCATGGATATGAT
This sequence comes from Methylococcales bacterium, assembly GCA_023134955.1. Taxonomy (GTDB): domain Bacteria; phylum Pseudomonadota; class Gammaproteobacteria; order Methylococcales; family Methylomonadaceae; genus QPIN01. The sequence goes on from JAGLUC010000051.1 coordinate 11,624, forward strand.
TAAACTGGCGGGCGGAGAACCTGCTAACTTTTTGGACGTAGGAGGTGGGGCATCCGCTGAACGTACAGAAAAAGCATTCCGTTTAGTATTAGCTGATGAAGGTGTAAAAGCCATGTTGGTGAATATTTTTGCCGGGATTAACCGTTGCGACTGGATTGCCGAAGGTGTGGTTCATGCGGTTAAAAAGATCGATATGAAAATACCGCTGATTGTACGGTTGTCTGGTACAAATGTAGAAGCAGGTAGAAAAATTATTGCAGACAGTGGGTTACCTATTATTACTGCAACAACCTTGGCAGAAGCCGCAGAGAAAGCGGTTAAAGCACGTAATGAACAAGTTGCTAAAGAAGCAGAAGGAGCAGCGTAAGTGTCTATTTTAATCAATAAAGAAACACGCATGATTGTGCAAGGGTTTACTGGAAAAATCGGTACTTTTCACGCACAAGATATGATCAATTACGGCTCAACAGTTGTGGGTGGTATTACTCCGGGAAAAGGTGGGCAAACGCATTTGGATCGTCCTGTTTTTAATACCGTGCGTGAGTCTGTAGAGCAGGAAGGGGCTGAGGCCAGTATCATTTTTGTGCCTCCCGCATTTGCAGCAGACTCTATTATGGAAGCGGCTGAGGCAGGTATTAAATATTGTGTATCTATTACCGATGGTATTCCTACGCAAGACATGATGAAAGTTAAACAGTTCTTACGCAAATTTCCAAAAAATAAGCGCATGGTTTTAACAGGTCCCAACTGTGCAGGTACAATTAGTCCAGAACAAGCAATGCTAGGCATTATGCCGGGTCATATATACAAAAAAGGTGTGATTGGTGTTGTCGGTCGTTCTGGTACATTAGGTTATGAAGCCGCTGACCAAATGAGAGAATTAGGCATTGGTATTTCAACCTCTGTTGGTATTGGTGGTGATCCAATTAATGGTAGCTCTCATCGCGATATTTTTGAAAAATTTGAGCAGGATGATGAGACTAAAGTGGTATTAATGATTGGTGAAATTGGTGGTTCTCAAGAAGTTGAAGCAGGTGTTTATGCCAGTAAACATATGAACAAACCTGTCGTCGCTTACATTGCTGGATTAACTGCTCCTAAAGGACGTAGAATGGGGCATGCAGGCGCAATTATTTCATCTTCGGGTGAGTCAGCGGCTGAAAAAGTAGAAATGTTACAAGATTTAGGTGTGACAATTGCACCTACACCCTCTGCAATGGGTGAAACGATTGCAAAAGTATTAGCAAAATTTTAGTTTTACTTTAAACAGTATAAAAAAGTCGTATTTTGCTTAAAGCAGAATACGACTTTTTTTATTTCTGTTGTAATTGTACGAGATGATTATGACTATCTATTCGTTAGCTATTTTACTTTTATTCCATTTTCTTTAATGTAGATAGCATATTGCATATCTTCTATAAGAATATGATTGGTTAGCCATTCGTTCATGTACATCATCAGTTCGGTGCAAAGTTCCTCAAAATACTCAATATCATTAATATCCACAGATTGAATTCTTTCCTTAAATACATCTACGCCTTTAAATAATTTTTCGTGTTTTTCCTTATGATCTGCGGCTTCAGGATATGAACTGAAGCCAAAAATAATGGCTTCTTCATATACAAAATGAATTCTAGTATAATTGACCAGCTTATTAATAACGATTGTTACTAAATCTTTTTTCCCATTCGCTGTTAAATCTTTGTTTATAGCGTTATTAAGTTCGTTAATATAACTAATTAGAGTTTTATGCTGCCTATCTATACTATCAATACCAATAGATAGTTGTTCACTCCATTCTATGCCACTCCTTGCATCTGTATTTGTACTAGTACTTGCATCTGTATCTGTCATTATCATCCCCTTTAAACTAAAATATCATTAATTCTTTTAGGGTAATTATGCCTGGATTTTGAGATAATGTAAGAATAAACTTACAATAATGTGAGCAATATCTCATTTTTTGAATATTTTATTAGAATCAGTTGGCATTAAATTGTAAGAAATAACTTACAAGTATATGAGGATTCTCCCAAATTCAGTCGAATCCTATTAGAAAAATTTGGCATAATATTTTTTTTGTGCAAAATGTACAAAAAATATGTCAGAATTAAAGATCGGTTATGCAATAAGTAAAAACAACTTATTTAACAGCACATTTGCCTGGTTTCCTAAAAAAAGTCTGTAATGGCGAGCAAATAAAATCACCAGTCATGGGCGAGTTGTTGCCGGGTTGATTCCTGAGTTTGATGAAGTGTAAGCCGCTCAAAAAAGGCTGGATGCTCTACGTGGGATCGCTTAATTGCTTCAACTGCTATTTTTAATAAAGCTCCTTTAATTTCTGCTGATGCCAAGTTAGCTAATATCGTAACTACTCAGCTATTAGAAATTATCTGCTAATTGCCTTGTTTTTAGAAATATTTTCAATATGTTTATTTATTCATTACCCATTTTTTTTGCATATATACAGTTAGGCTCCATAGCAGAATATATAGGCACTATTTTCTTTATATTAATGCTTCTAACTATAGCTACACCCTTTGATTCAAATTACAAGGAAATAAGCTGGGGAAAAATATCTGAGTTGACGTTATATCAATATCTGTTTGACTCATGGAATGGACAGATCAAATTGTGGTTGGTATTTTGGCCTTTTTTTATCATTTTAAACCTCTGTTTATTACTGGTTGATAATTTAGCCAGATCAGGACATTTCACAGTTTCCAGCTGGGATGAAATCCATTTTATATTGCTCATGCCAATAATTTTCTGGGTAATTATTGTTTGGCGTAACTCAATTAATACCAGCTTACGATGTTGGGCCATTGCAGCAAGATTTATGACACTAGCAGTATTTTTTGAATATGGACTAAAACTAGTGATCCGCCAGGATTATCCGCGTATCTTTTTTAACTGCCAAGAAGCTATTTTAGATTATGCGTCCTGTTTTTAAAGATTTTTAGCCAAGGATAACCGTAAGATATTGTGAATAAACAGCTGTTTTATTATTAACTGAGCATGTGCACTGTATCCCAAAAAATAATTTTTATCGTACTACAATTGAGTTAGTTATAAATTATATTATTTTTTGGAGGTGTATATGGAGTCTATAAATTTTATGACTTCTCTAATCCCTGGTCAACCTGGACTATCAATAGTCATTTCGATATTAATAATCATTACCCTAATGTATTTTGCTCGCGAGCAAGCCCATCAAATGTTCATGATATTCGCGCGCAGTCTTCGTAATATGCTAAAGATGTCTGCGGTCTCTTTAAAAAAAGCAGAAGAAAATTTGAAGCTCAGAAACCGCGAGGTTTTATTGTCAAATGGACGTGATCAGTTAGAGCGGTATGTTGAGCAAGAGTTTCAAAGAGTAGAAACGCTTGTTAATCGTGACCTTGCTGGTTATCCTTCTTTGCAGCGAGATCTTAGGGAACAAATTACCCTTATCAACGAAGATTATGTGCAATCAAATGAAGTGCCTCCACAACCACCAGAGTGGATAAAAGCAGTTGATACGATTGCTAAAATCCCTTCAGAAGGTTCACCAGTGGTGGCAAAAATCCTTAATGATATTTACAACACTTTAAAGAAAGCGTTAGATAAAAATGTATTTGAATATCGCAAATCAAGTAAAAATCGCCATGAATTATTGAAGAAAATGCTTCCTTATTGGCGTTCTTTAAACACAACATTGGAAAGTGTAGAAGAAAAAATTTCTGGTTTAGAAGGTCGCTCTCAAGCGATTGATAAGCATATGCAAGAATATGAAAGTATTTTAGCTAAAACTGACTATGCAGAACGAACATTATCTTCATCATCGTTAACGCAATTCTTTATTTCTGGTCTTGTATTATGTATTTCTTTTGTGGGTATGTATGTGAACTTTCAACTTGTTGCACTTCCTATGTCAGAAATGGTGGGTGCAGGTAGTTATGTGGGTGGGGTTAAAGCATCAGATGTTGCAGCCTTATTTATTATTGCCATTGAAGTTATATTAGGCCTGTTTTTAATGGAAGCGGTTGGTGTTACTCGCTTGTTTCCAGTTATCAGTGCATTAGATGATAAAAAAATAAAGGCCATTGTCGTGGCAACTTTTAGCTTTCTTTTGATTTTTGCCTGTATTGAAGCTTCTTTAGCTTATATGAGAGATTTATTAGCGGCTGATCGAGAAGCATTAACTCAAGTTTTGGCGGGTGTTACATCAGAAGAGCCTGAGTTTCGATGGATTCCATCAGTTGGGCAAATGGTTATGGGCTTTATCTTACCCTTTGTACTGACCTTTGTAGCGATTCCTTTAGAAACATTTATACATTCTTCCAGAACTGTTTTGGGTATATTCTTTGTTTCAACTCTGCGTTTTTTAAGTATTGGGTTTAGATTGTCAGCTAATTTTATTTTAGGGATAGGGAAATTTTTGACTTCTGTTTATGATTTAATTATATTTTTACCATTACGAATTGAAGCTGTCATAGTACCAAAAGACTCTGATCATTCCTTTCAAGAAGTTAAATCAACTCGTCCTAAAACAGCAAAAGGGGACAAGTAAATGAAAAAAATATCATTAGGTATCATTGCCTTATTAATGACTTTTTTACTGACATCATGTTCAGAACCTAAAAATAATAAAATTGCCGTTTATATGTTGCTTGATACATCAGGAACTTATACTCAGCAAATAGTAAAAGCTCAGAATATACTTAAATATTTGTTAGGTATTTTAAATCCTGGGGATTCACTTGCTTTAGCAAGGATTGACAGCGCCAGTTTCAGTGAAAAAGATATTGTTTCTAAAGTCACTTTTGATCTTCGTCCTTCTAAAACGACTTCTCAAAAACGTGAGTTTATGGCTAAAATTGTAGCATTTTCAAAAAATTTAAAAGGAAGTTCATATACTGATGTTACGGGTGGAATGCTACAAGCTGTTGAGTATTTAAATGAAACAGGTGCTGGTTCACGTTATATATTAGTTTTTTCTGATTTAAAAGAAGATATAAAAGAAGGCTATATCCGTGATTTCCCTATTGAATTTCATGGTGCTAAAGTAGTCGCGCTTAACGTGACCAAACTATCTTCAGATAATATTGATCCACGAGAATATAAGAAAAGACTGGAGTTCTGGACTAAGCGTGTAGAAAAAGGCACTGGTTCTATGCGAGTAATAAATGATTTACAACGCTTAGAGCATTTACTGGATTAATTTTAATAAAGAGGGTGGCTCTAATACCATCAAGATAAGAATTTATATCAATGCCGTTATGTTAAGAATAATGAGGATGTAAGTGTAGTCTTGATGAAATGAAGTGGAATCAATGGGTTACAATCATAAATCTTGATTCCACTTCAAAGCACAGGGGTATGTAAGTGCTACTTGAAGCAGGACACTGGTTGTGACCGTTTCACTATGGCTACGGAAGCTTACTTAGCGGTATTAAGGCAAGTCAAACAAGACCGTTTTAAAGCAGAGCTATTTGTGTTTTTGATTTAACCGACTCTAATGCAGCAATAATAACCCGACAATTAGTTTTAGCGTCTTCAAAAGAGAGCTTGGGTGTTTTTGAATTAAGCACACAGTCACTAAAATGTTCTATTTCTAAACGAAAGTGATTGGCTACGGGTAATGTTTCTTCGTGCAGTTCACCTGATTCTGTCCACCATGAAATAACTGGCACTTCGGCTTGTTTAGCCCAGACATTGTGACATTTTAAGCCACCTTTGCTACCGATAATCTCGTATTCTGCTCGACGGGCATGTTCAAAGCCAAAATCAAAATGGGCATATTTGCCATCAGCAAAATCTATAATACCGTTACAGCTTATATCAGCACCTGATTCAATGTGCTTTGCCATGGCAGAAATAGCCACAGGCTTATCATTATAAAAAGGTAGTCTGGCGGCATGTATGGCATAGCAACCAATGTCCCACATGGCACCACTACCATTTTCTATGCTGTTGTCGATGCGGTATTGGCGAGCCGGCTGCATCATATAAGAGAAGCAAGATCTGACTGAACGTACTTCGCCGATAATGCCAGAATCTATAATTTCTTTAACACGAGCATGTTGGGGGTGAAAGCGATACATAAAGCCTTCCATAACAATAACATTATGTTTTTTTGCTGCAACTTCTATGGCTTCAATATCAGCAACGGTTAATGCCATTGGTTTTTCGCATAACACATGTTTGCCATGTTCTATTGCACGTAATACCCATTCCGCATGTTCTTTATTAGCAAGCGGGATATAGACAGCCTGAATAGTGTCATCTTTGAGTAATGCTTCAGGTGAGTCAAAAATACTGACATTTTTTTGTTGTGGCGCATATTGAGCAAGCGTTTCAGCGGCAGCACCAGGTCGTCTGCTGGCAATAGCAACAAGTTCGCTATTATTTGCTTCAACAATGGCTGGCATGAGTTGTTGGTTAATACGTGCTGCACCTAGAATTCCCCAGCGAAGTTTTGTAGTGTTATTCATGTTATTCCTTAATTTTGGAAATGACCGTATAAATTGCCTGGATCAAAATATTTAATTCATCGGTGTTTATTATATAGGGTGGCATTAAATAAATTAAATGATTAAAAGGGCGTATCCATACACCTTGTTCAACTAACTGCGGTTGAATTGATTTTATATCGACAGGCTTATGTAATTCAACAACACCAATAGCACCCAGTACCCGAACATCTTTGACTGGCGCTAATCGTCTGCAAGGTTCTAATCCCTGTTTTAAAAACTGCTCAATTTTTTTAATTTTTTGTTGCCAGGGCGAGTCTAATAATATTTCTATACTGGCAAGACCTGCACTACAAGCTAAAGGGTTAGCCATAAATGTAGGGCCATGCATAAACAGTCCTGGTTCGCCTTGATTAATGGTTTGAGCGACATCGGTGTTAGTCAGGGTGGCTGCTAATGTCATATATCCTCCTGTTAACGCTTTTCCTAAGCAAAGAATATCAGGTTCAATGTTGGCGTGTTCACAAGCGAATAGTTTTCCAGTACGTCCAAAGCCTGTGGCAATTTCATCTAAAATTAATAATACATTATTTTTGTTGCAGAGTTCACGAACCTTTGTTAAATATTCGGCTGAATAAAAGCGCATTCCTCCTGCACCTTGAACAATGGGTTCTAATAGGACAGCAGCGATGCTCTGGTGATTGGCTTTTAATTGTTTCTGGATTGAAATTAAATCTGATTCCAGGCAGGCTTGCTCAAAGGTACATTCGGGAGCATCGGCAATAAATTGCTGGACTAAAGCTTTTGAGAATAAGCTGTGCATACCATTGTCTGGGTCACTAACGGACATGGCAGCAAAAGTGTCACCATGATAAGCGTGGCGAATGGAGAGAACTTTTTGTTTGTTAGCTTGTTTTTTTGCGTACCAGTATTGAATAGCCATTTTTATAGCCACTTCAACGGCTACTGAACCTGAATCAACAAAAAAAACAGTTTTCAAAGATTCTGGGGTGATTTCAACTAATTTGGATGCCAAATCTATCGCAGGCTGATGGGTTAAGCCTCCAAACATGATATGTGACATATGTTTTAATTGTTCAGAAACAGCGTGATTCATCTTGGGATGATTATAGCCATGAATAGCACTCCACCATGATGACATGCCATCAACTAATCTACGACCGTCAGCTAACTTTATATAGACACCAGATGCGGATAATACGGGATATAGAGGGAGGTCTGAGCCAAATGAACTGTATGGATGCCAGAGACAATTGCGATCTTGTTCGATAAATTGAGAAAATTTTGTCATTTTTAAATTAAATTTAATTCAGTTGATCAATCTAGCATCAATTAGAAAGTTTTTATGATACTTGCGGCAACTTTTAGACTATATAGTACATGCAATGTAGTATTTTCGGTATAATTGTAAAAATCAGTCTATCCTTGTCTTAGTAACTTTGGGTAGTAGAAAAATAGTGGGTAAAAACAGGTGTTTTTTAATGAATAAAATGTTAATTACGGATGCTTCGGATCAAGTTGATATTGATCCAATTGAAACACAGGAATGGATTGATGCTTTGTACTCTGTTCTTGAGAGAGAAGGTCAAGAACGTGCGCATTTCCTGGTTGAACAATTACTAGCAACGGCTAGAAAATCCGGATCAGACATTCCATATAGTGCTAATACTGAGTATTTTAATACTATTTCTGTAGAGCAACAGCCACAGTTCCCAGGTGATACCATAATAGAACAAAAAGTTCGTTCTTATGTGCGTTGGAATGCCATGATGATGGTATTAAGAGCTAATAGAAAAACCAATGTGGGTGGACATATTGCCAGTTTTGCATCAGCTGCAACGCTTTATGATGTGGGGCAAAATCATTTTTGGCATGGTCGCACAGAAGAACAGGAAAGTGATTTGATTTTTACCCAGGGACATTCAGCACCAGGTATGTATTCTCAGGCATTTCTGCAAGGTCGGTTAACTGAAGAGCAATTAGATAATTTCCGCCAGGAAGTTAATGGCAATGGCTTGCCTTCTTATCCGCATCCCTGGTTAATGCCTGATTTTTGGCAGTTTCCAACTGTATCAATGGGTTTAGGTCCCATTATGGCAATTTATCAAGCGCGTTTTATGCGCTATATTCAGGGGCGTGGTTTTGCCGATACTTCTGAACGTAAAGTATGGGCATTTTTAGGTGATGGCGAAACAGATGAGCCAGAATCTTTAGGTGCTATCGGCATGGCGGGTAGAGAAAAATTAGACAATCTGATTTTTGTTGTTAACTGTAATTTACAACGCCTGGATGGACCAGTACGTGGTAACGGAAAAATCATTCAGGAATTAGAAGGTGAATTCCGTGGTGCAGGCTGGAATGTTATTAAAGTGGTTTGGGGACATTTGTGGGATGCCTTGTTGGCTAGGGACAAAGAAGGTTTATTGGCTAAACGTATGATGGAATGCGTGGATGGAGATTATCAAACCTTTAAATCTAAAGACGGTGCTTATGTTCGTGAGTACTTTTTTAACACACCAGAATTAAAAGCAATGGTCAAAGATTATTCTGATCAGGCTATCTGGGCTTTAAATCGCGGAGGTCATGACCCAGCTAAAGTATTTGCTGCCTATCATCAGGCGGCTAATCACAAAGGTCAGCCTACGGTTATTTTAGCCAAAACTATTAAAGGTTATGGTATGGGCTCATCGGGTGAAGCACAAAACACTTCCCATCAACAGAAAAAAATGAGTCTGGAATCGCTACGTCGATTTAAAGAAAAATATTCACTGCCTATCACTGATTCTGAATTGGAAGAATTACCCTATCTTAAATTTGAACAAGGTTCGGCAGAATTAAATTATATGCTGGAACGCCGTAAACAATTAGGCGGTTTTATTCCATCAAGACGCACTCAAACCATACCATTAGATGTGCCAGCATTAGCTGATTTTAAAGCGTTACTGGCAGGTACGGGTGAAGGTCATGAAAGTTCTACCACCATGGCTTTTGTCAGAATGCTGGGTATTTTTGTTAAGGACAAAAATATTGGTAAACGAATTGTTCCTATCGTACCTGATGAATCACGTACTTTTGGAATGGAAGGCATGTTTCGTCAATTAGGTATCTGGTCTCAAGTGGGTCAGTTATATACTCCACAAGATGCTGAACAATTGATGTATTACAAAGAAGACAAACATGGACAAGTGTTACAAGAAGGCATTAATGAAGCTGGTGGTATGTGTGACTGGATTGCCGCAGGTATATCTTACTCGACTCATGGCATACCGATGATTCCTTTTTATATCTTCTACTCTATGTTCGGTTTTCAACGGGTTGCTGATTTGATTTGGGCAGCTGGTGACCAATGTGCAAGAGGTTTTTTATTAGGCGCAACAGCAGGAAGAACCACATTAAATGGTGAGGGTCTACAGCATGAAGATGGTCATAGCCAGGTTTATGCCGCCACCGTGCCTAATTGTGTTTCTTATGATCCAACCTATGCTTATGAAATTGCCGTCATCATTCAAGATGGTATGAACCGAATGTATGTTGAGCAAGAAAATATTTTTTATTACATCACGGTGATGAATGAAAACTATGAACAACCTGCTTTGCCAAATGGATCAAGTGAGAATATTCTTAAAGGCATGTACTTGTTCCAAAAAGGTGCGGAAAGTGATGCGCCTCGCGTTCAGTTGTTAGGATCAGGTACTATTTTTCGTGAATCGGTTGCTGCAGCTCAGTTGTTACGAGATGATTGGGGCGTAGAAGCTGATTTATGGAGTTGTCCAAGTTTTAATGAGTTGGCTAGAGATGGTCAGACCTGTGAGCGCTGGAACCGACTGCATCCGACTGAAACAGCAAAAATATCACATGTATCTCGTTGTTTGGCTGATGCAAAAGGCCCCGTTATTGCAAGTACTGATTATATACGTGCTTTTGCTGAACAAATTAGAGGTCATATTGCTTCACCTTATATTGTATTAGGTGCTGATGGTTATGGTCGTTCTGATACCCGTGAAAATTTACGTCGTTTCTTTGAGATAAATCGTTACCATATTGTTGTTGCTGCCTTAAAAAGCCTGGCAGATAACGGTGAGTTTGATTTAGCTAAAGTTGATGTGGCAATTGCCAAATATGATATTAATCCTGATGTAACCGCACCATGGTTGGTTTAAAAAAAATGAGCGAATTAATCGAAATAAAAATACCTGATTTAGGTGGCGCTGATGAAGTTGAAATCGTCGAGATTTTAGTGCAATCAGGTGATGCTGTCGAAAAAGAACAAACATTAGCGGTGATGGAAAGTGATAAAGCCACCATGGATTTACCTGCTAATATGGCTGGGACTATTCAAGAAATTATTTTCAAAGTGGGGGATAAGGTCTCTCAAGGTACTTTAGTTGCTATGTTACTCCCTAGTGGAGTGACTGGAGCGGTTGCTGAGCAAGTAGTTGCTGAAAAACCTGAACAAGCAGAAGTAAAACAGGCTGACGTTAAGGCAGAGCCCGTTAAGCAGCAAAAAATAGAGACAGTCAAGCCTGCTGCTGAGTCAGTTGCTAGTTGTAATAACCAGGCGCATGCAACACCAAGTATCAGAGCATTTGCTAGAGAGTTGGGGGTTGATTTAGGTAATGTTCCCGAAGGCAGCGGACGAAAAGGGCGTGTCTTACGTGAAGATTTAGTGGCTTATGTCAAGAAAGCCATGTTGGGAGGTGCAGTTCAAGGTGGTGCAGGAATTCCTGCTATACCAGAAGTTGATTTTTCTCAGTTTGGTGAGATTGAAGTTCAGCCATTAGGAAAAATCAAACGTCTGACAGGCGATCATATGGTACGGGTATGTTTGAACCTACCCATGGTGACTCAGCATGATGAAGCTGATATTACTGAAATGGAAGATTTTAGAAAAGCACATAATGCAGCTAAACCAGAAATAAAATTAACTGGCTTAGTGTTTATTATTAAGGCTCTTACAGCAACCCTTAAACAGTTCCCACAGTTTAATAGTTCACTTTCAGCTGATGGTCAGTCATTAATTTACAAGAAATACAGCAATGTAGGTATTGCAGTTGAAACACCCAATGGATTAATGGTTCCAGTTATTCGCGATGCTGACAAAATGAGTTTAAATCAATTATCACAAGTGTTGGTTGATTTAAGTGGTAAAGCCAGAGAGGGTAAATTACCCCCGTCAGCGATGCAGGGCGGTAGCATGTCAATCTCTAGTTTAGGTGGCATTGGTGGAACAGCATTTACTCCGATTGTTAATGCACCAGAAGTGGCTATTTTGGGCGTAAGTCGCTCAAAAATGCAACCCGTTTGGAATGGCAGTGAATTTGTACCACGGTTAATGTTACCGTTAGATTTGACTTATGATCATCGTGTTATAGATGGTGCAGAAGCCGCTCGATTTTTAGTCGCTATTACCCAGTATTTGGGTGATATTCGTCGTTTATTATTGTAAACAGGGAATAATCTTATGTCTGAGATGCATACAGAAGTTGTAATTTTAGGGGGTGGTCCCGGTGGATACACAGCGGCGTTTCGTGCGGCTGACCTGGGTAAACAAGTCACTTTAGTTGAACGATACCCTGTGATTGGTGGCGTATGTCTTAATGTTGGCTGTATTCCATCAAAGGCATTATTACATTTAGCTCATATAATTCATGAAGCAGAAGGATCTGAAAATCACGGGATTAAGTTTGGCAAACCAAAATTAGATCTGGATAAAATTAGAAGCTGGAAAGAAAGTGTTTCTAAAAGCTTAAATACAGGGTTAGCTGGATTAGCTAAACAACGTAATATTAAAATCGTACAAGGTTTAGGTTCTTTTCAGTCGGCTAATTCATTATTAGTTGAAGGGGATGAAGGCTCGCAAACTATTACTTTTGATCATGCGATTATTGCCGCTGGTTCACAAGCCACTAAAATCCCGGTGTTTCCAAATGATGATCCTCGATTATGGGACTCTACTGATGCACTAGAGCTGACAAAAATCCCTAAAAAACTGTTGATTGTTGGCGGAGGCATTATTGGTTTAGAAATGGCAACGGTTTATCATGCTCTCGGGTCTGAAATCAGTGTCGTTGAATATATGGATCAAATTATTCCAGGCTGTGATGCTGATTTAGTGCGTCCTCTTCAGAAACGAATTAAAAAGCAATATAAAAATATTTGGTTAAGTACTAAAGTTGATGAAATCCAAGCCTTAAAAAAAGGTTTAAAAGTCACTTTTTCTGGCGATAATGCACCAGAGCCAGAAGCTTTTGATGCGGTTTTGGTTGCAGTAGGTCGTAAACCCAATGGTCTAAAAATTGGGGCAGATAAAGCGGGCGTTAATGTAGATGAAATGGGTTTTATTAGCGTTAATGAACAACAAAAAACCAATGTCGATCATATTTATGCTATAGGTGATATTGTCGGTAATCCAATGTTAGCACATAAAGCCGCACATGAAGGTAAAGTTGCTGGCGAAGTGATTGCAGGTGAAAAATCAGCATTTGATGCATTAACAATTCCTGCTGTTGCGTATACAGACCCTGAAATTACCTGGATGGGTTTAACAGAGAATGAAGCAAAAAAACAAGGGATTGAATATGATAAAGGTACATTCCCCTGGGCTGCCAGCGGACGCTCATTAAGCCTGGGTCGAAATGAAGGCTTAACAAAAATTATCTGTGAAAAAGAAACAGGTAGAGTACTTGGCGCTGGTATGGTTGGGCCAAATGCGGGTGAATTAATTGCAGAAGCGGTATTAGCCCTGGAAATGGGAGCTGATGCGGAAGATATTGGATTAACAGTACATGCTCATCCATCATTATCAGAAACCTTTGCTTTTGCCGCTGAAATTATTACTGGATCAATTACTGATCTTTATATAAAGAAACGATGATGTTTTTAATATTATCTATAGCGGACTGAAGTTCGCTCTACAAAATATCCAGACATGGATAAAAGTAAATGAGGCAAGCTTATGTCAGTTAATGAACAAGACTTTAAAAACGCACTTAAATTATGGGCAAGTGGTGTAACTGTAGTTACATCTAAAGCTAAAGATGGTAGCCTAAAAGGAATGACAGCAACCTCTTTTAGCAGTGTTTCTGTTGATCCGCCACAGATTTTTGTTTGTATTAATCAGTCAGCTGATACGGGCGAAAATATATTAGAAGGCAAAGCTTTTGCTGTTAATATTTTAAAAGCAGAGCAAGAAGATATATCTAATCAATTTGCAGGTGGTGCAAGCCAGGAACAACGCTTTGCCAATGTTAATTGGCATGAAGGTGCGTTAGGCTCGCCTATGATTGATGATGCATTAGCATCACTTGAATGCACTGTTGTTGAAAAGGTTTTAGCAGGAACACATTGGGTCATTATTGGTGAAGTACAGAATGTAGATTGTCGATCTGGTGATCCATTGTTGTATTATAATTCAGCTTATCGTGAAGTAAAGTAAATTTAAAGCCAGAGTAGATATTTGTCTACTCTGGCTTTAAATATCATTTTCTCTCAAATTCAATAATTGTAATATCATCATTTTGCTGGGAGGAGCCAGAAAAAGATTCTATCTGCTCAATAATTCCAGAAAATGGTGACTCGTCATTGATGTTGCAAAGTAATTGTTCAAGACGTTCCATTCCAAACATCTCCCCGTCAGGAGAACTTGCTTCAATAATACCATCAGAAAAAACATAAATTTTTATACCCACTTCAAATGAGAGTATGGAAAAAGTGTCTAATTCAATATCAGGTATGATGCCTAGAGATAAGGATTTTGATACTAGGTGTTGTTGAATAATACCTTCTTTAATAATGAGAATATCGGGTAAACCAGCATTCCATATTTTAACCTGCTGTCTTTTTACATCAGTTTCAATCAAGCAAGCTGCCATAAAAATACCGATTGGCAGCATACTATAAATAGCACTGTTTAATTCTGTGAATATTTTCTGGTATCCCGCACCAGCTTCCACCATTTTATAGAAGATATAGGCAATGATTGGATTGCCGACAGCAGCGGGTAAACCATGCCCAGTAAAATCGCCCACTAGGATAACTTGACTTCCATCAGGACGAAATGCTGACATAAAAATATCACCATTTGATTTCTCCGCAGCAGAAACCAGATAATTAATATCTTGTGGGTTAAAGGCTTTCCATTCCCGCATACGAACAATAAGATCTTCAACAAACGCTTTTTCAGTCATTAACGCATTATGCTGATCATGTAGCATTTTATTGGCGTGTTTAAGACCTAAATGCGTTTTTATCCGTGCCAGTACCACAGCGTGGTTGATAGGTTTGCTGATGAAATCTACAGCACCTAATTCAAAACTTTTGGTTTCGGTTACAGCATCCGTTTCACCAGTAAGAAAAATAACAGGGATATCTTCAGTCGCCGATGATGATTTTAGTTGAGTACAGACATCAAACCCGGATAGTCCCGGCATATTTATATCTAATAAGACGAGGTCAATATTATGGTTTTTATTGATAACTTCTAAAGCTCTTTCACCACTTTTTGCAACTTTAATATGATAATAAGGCTTTAAAATATTAACAAGCATTGTGAGGTTAAGAGGCGTGTCATCAACGATTAGTATCGTATTCTGTATATCAGTATCCATGAATGAGTAGTTAAGAAACTAAACTATAATTATAAAGATAAAAGTATATCACTAATGATAGAGTTGGCTTCATCAAAATCAAATGACTCGGCTTGTTCAATGGCATCTTTAAAGAGTGATTCTAATACTGTATTTTCAAAGCTTTTAGATAGATTTTTCATCTGCTCAATAACATTTGCATCGCTATTGGCTAAAGACTTTTGTATTAAGCTTAATTGAGAGATAACAATATTTGAATCCATATCATTTATTAGTATTGGTGATTCAGTATTAGGCTTCTGATGCGATTCCTTATATTTATGAATAGTTGTTTTTAGATTAGTTAACTGATCTTCTAAAGTGGCAAATAAAATGTAAAAATCATTACTTTTTGATTTAAGAGTTTGTTCTAATAAACCAGAGGTTTTAAATACTTGATTAGCACCAATACTGCCTGCTGCGCCTTTTAAAGTATGTAAAATAAAGAAAGCCCTGGTTTTATCTGGATTAGCTAGTGCTTGCTTAAGATCAAATACAGTATTTTTATTCATATCTAAAAATTGGCCAAGAATTTTCAAATAAAGCTCATGGTTCTGTGATACTCGCTCCATCCCTTCATCAATGGACAGAATTTCAGTTGATGAATCTTCAAGATTTTGTAATGGTTTTTCTTCTATTAATTTATTAACAGATACTGAAGATGAGTTGTCTTGTTTGATTAACCATTTTTTTAAGGTATCAAATAAGTTTTTTACATTGATTGGTTTTGCAATATGATCATTCATGCCTACATTAAGACAGTTTTCAATATCTGTCTTCATTGCATTAGCAGTCATTGCTATAATTGGTAAATCGTCATATTTGGGCATTTCCCTGATTCTTCTTGAAGTCTCAATGCCATCTAGTATAGGCATTTGAAGATCCATTAAAATGCAATCATAAGTAAAGCGCTCTAAATTATCGATACACTCTTGACCGTTGTTAGCAATAGTAACCGTTAGCCCGGCTTGTTCTAATAATTCCCTGGCAATTTGTTGGTTGATTAGATTGTCTTCAACTAGGAAAATAGACTTGTTTTTCAATAACGGTTCTTTATAGTCAGCTTTATGAAAATGTTCCATTGATTTTTTTGGCGTTTCCTCAAACACATCTAATATAGTGTTGAGCATAATAGAATGATTGATTGGTTTTAGTAAAAATGCCTCAACACCAATTTCTTCAGCTTGTGCAACAAGTTGATGGTCTTTGTGCCCCGATACCATAATGATTTTGGGCTGAGAAGGAAGAGGGAGTTGTCGAATTTCTTTAGCACTATCAATACCATTTTTTTTAGGCATGTTCCAATCCATTATTATTAATGAATAAGGAGGAGTCTTTTGAGTTGTGACTTCAGTTATTGCTTCGCTACCCGAACATACAACATTAACTTTAAAACCAAAATCTTTCAGTTGCTGAGCTAAAACCAGTTGTGATGGAATATTGTCATCAACAATAAGAGCGTGCATGCCCAATATTTTATTTGGAAGTGTTTTATCGACATGCTTTTCAGTTCCAGGTTTGAATGGGATATTAAAGACAAATCGACTACCCTTATTTGGAGTGCTTTCAGCACTTATTTCACCACTCATTAATTCAACTAGGTTTTTGCAAATAGCCAATCCTAATCCTGTGCCTCCATATTGACGGGAGGTGGAATTATCAGCTTGAGAGAATGACTTGAATAATTTGGTGAGCTGTTCTTCTGTTATTCCTATGCCTGTATCCTCAACGGAAAAAGACAATATGATTTGCTCGCTATCATTCTTTAAAGAAGTTATTTTTAGAATGACCTGACCAGTTTCTGTAAACTTAATAGCATTGGTAATTAGATTGATTAAGATTTGACCTAAACGTAAAGGATCACCTATTAAATAATTAGGCAAGTTATTAGCATAATCATAAATAAAGTCTATATTCTTTTCAGCAACCTTGACTCCAACGATCTGACTCACATTGTTAAGGACTTTTTCCAGCTGGAATTCTGTATATTCAATATCCAGTTTTCCTGCTTCAATTTTGGAGAAATCAAGAATATCATTAAGCAGACCGAGCAATGAGTTACTGGAATCAAGTACTTTAAATAAATAGTCCTGTTGCTGGGGGGTGAGAGATGTTCGTAATGTTAATTCTGAAAGACCAATAATGGCATTCATGGGAGTTCGAATCTCATGACTCATATTAGCTAGAAAGTCACTTTTTATTTTGTTTGCGGTATCGGCATTATCTTTAGCAATCGTAAGTTCTTGATGCAACATTTTATGGGCTGTAATGTCATGACTAACACCTATTAAGCCAATGATCTCATGAGATGACTCGTTTTTATAAGAAGTGATCACAGTATCTAAAAAAACAGTTTTACTATCAGCCACCTGGGCTGTTTTTTCAATGTGTATGGGTTTGGATTGAGATAATGCCTGAGCATCTTCTTTAGCAAAAGAAATGGCTGACTTTTTACCAAAAATATCAAGGTCAGTTTTCCCAATAATATTATTTTCTGATACTTGAAATAAGGTTAAAAATTGTTGGTTACAGCCTTCATAGATACCAGCAGTATTTTTCCAATAAACAGCATCAGGCAGTGAATTAAGAATTGATTGTAATAATGAGCGTTCCTGGCTTAGTGTTTGTGATTGCTCTTTAAAAAAGTGACTAGCAGATAGTAATTGCTCAATCTCTATAGAATATGATTTAACATCAATATTGATATCTAAGTTTGTATATCCATTGGCTAATTGATCGAGTAATTTAGTTACATGAGAAATGGGGGTAATTATTTGAATTTTAAATAACCAATAAAATAAAACAATTAAGGTAATAATAGCAATACTAAAAAACCAGATAGAGGTTGCAGCCATTTCTCTTAATTTATTTAAATATTTATTAATGGAAATGGCATCTTTATTATGTTCGATTGAAATTTGTAATACCAAGGAGTTTAAGCCATCGAAAGCAGGGCTATCATCTATACGCACATGCTTATCTATATTTTGGGCAGATACCCCACCTTGTCCAATTAAATCACTGACCAAATGAGTGGCTTCTTCATATTTTTTTATAACGAAGGATATGCGGTGCAGAGCATCTGCTTCGGCTTTTGTATGAGGTAATAAATAATATTTTTCAACAATAGATTTAGCTTGCGCTGTTTTAGTTAATACAATGGTATGTAAAGCATGTTCTTTACGTAAAATGTAATTTTTAAATTGATGAATCATTCCACCAAAACCTAAAATACGACGTAAATTATTTAAAAGCCTGGCTTTGGTGATTTTATTATTATGGTGGCGGTTTGAACTATCTTCAATCTCTAAGTTATCTAAGGCTTGAAGAGCAGGAATATCGTTGATTTTAACTTGAGTATCAATATTCTCAGGAGAATGATTGTTTTCAATGGCTGATTTAACTTCTAGTGTTGCTTTTTCATAAGCAGTTAAAGTGGTGTGAAGAGCTTTTAACGCTAATTTTTCTTGTTGATTAAGACTGACCGATGCATAACGGTCTAAGGTGCTACGTGAACGACTGATATGAGCTTCAATATCAGTTATTTTTGATAAATCACGTCTGAGCACCATATTTTTAAAATGATGAATCATGCCCCCATAACCGAGTTCATTATTTAGTGCTTGAGCAGCACGAGTTTTTTCTGAGAGATCAGATTCAAATTTACCCCATCTTTTACTGATTTCGGTGCTTTGTTTGTCGATTTGTTGGGTTTGATAAAAGATAGCCAGACCAACGACTATTAAAAACGATATGTATATAAAGCAGATCGTTATAAGTTTTAGCTTGAGATTTTTCATTTTTTTATGTTTTTTTATCAAATTGTTTCATATCAAATTATTACATATCAAGGTCTAAAAAATTTAAATTATTTTTAAGTTTAAATGAGCTGGTTTATATACTTCTGGGGGAGAAGAGTTTAGTTGGTAGATTATCATTCTTGGATTATATTAATCGTCCCAAAAGTTCTGCCATGGTATTTTGACACTCTTTTATTAACACATATTATAGCCCGTATGAATCGAAGTGTAATGTGGGGTTTTCGAGCCATCGGTTCCCCGTATTACGTAAACTTCAT
>JAGLUC010000510.1 GCA_023134955.1 Methylococcales bacterium
TTAGTTATTAATCTAACAAGTGTTGCCTTCTGGTTATGAATTAACAGATGCGCTCTTAGGAGTGAAAATAAGTTCCCTATTTAATCCTCACTCCTTAAGAAAAAGGATTCTCAATAATAATGGTTTCATCACGGTCTGGACCTGTTGATAAAATAGCAATCTTAACCCCCATTAACTGTTCTATCCGATCAATATAAGCTTTTGCATTTTTGGGCAGTTTTTCAACATCAGTCACACCCGCTGTTGTTTCTGTCCAACCAGGCATTTCTTCAATAATGGCTTCACAGGCTTCATACTGATCAGCACCTAATGGCGCGACCTCAGTTATTTTTCCATTTATCTTATAAGCGGTACAAATGCCAATTTTATCTAAGCCATCTAAAACATCTAGTTTAGTCAAACAAATACTGGACAAACTATTTAGCTGTACAGACTTACGCATAGAAACCACATCAAACCAGCCTGTTCTACGTTTGCGCCCTGTTGTTGCACCAAATTCATGACCTTTAACACCTAAGTGTTCACCATTTCCATCATTCAATTCAGTGGGAAAAGGGCCATTACCCACTCTGGTCGAATAAGCTTTAGTAATACCCAGAACATAATCTAAATCCAGTGGACCGATACCTGTCCCTGTTGCTGCACCACCTGCAGTGGTACTTGAAGAGGTTACATAAGGGTATGTGCCATGATCAATATCTAGCAAAGCTCCCTGAGCACCTTCAAAAAGAATGTTTTTACCCGCCTGTTGCAAATCAGTTAATTCTTCAGCAATGTCTGTCAGCATAGGTTTAATCTGCTCTGCTAACTTTAGAGTAGTGTCTAATATTTGCTGATAATCCAGTGCATCTGCTTTGTAATAATTAGTTAGCATAAAATTATGATAATCAACTAATTCTTTTAAACGCTTTGTGAATTTTTCAGTATTTAACAAATCTCCTGCACGCAAGCCACGTCTTGCGACTTTATCTTCATACGCAGGACCAATTCCTCGACCTGTTGTGCCAATTGCTTTGCTGCCCCTTGCAATTTCTCTTGCCTGGTCAATTGCCGCATGAATAGGTAATATCAATGCGCACGCTTCACTAATACGCAGACGATTCCTAACAGGAACACCTGCCTTTTCTAATGTTTCAATTTCTTCTAACAAAGCCTCAAGTGATAATACAACACCATTACCAATCATGCATTGCACACCATCCCGAAGAACACCAGAAGGAATAAGATGTAATACAGTTGTCTCACCATTAATCACCAAGGTATGTCCGGCATTATGCCCACCTTGGAACCTGACGACTGCCTCAGCCTGTTCAGTTAAAAGATCAACTAATTTCCCTTTACCTTCGTCACCCCATTGTGTGCCGATGATTACAACATTTTTACCCATAATTTTTTTCAACCTAAGCTAAAGCCTTAATGATCCATTTTTTATTTTGATTTTCTAACACACCTGTACAAGCAAGTTCATCAATTTCATTAGTATGTCCAGGTAATTGTTGAACAACCGAAATACCTTTTGCCCGTAGGTCTCTAATCGTTTCTAGCAATGACGCATCATCAACAAAAGGCGCATAAATCAATTGATCAATATTCTCGCCTGCTAAACCTTTCTTTAATGATGCTAATAAACGAAGATCAGCACTGAAGCCTGTTGCAGCACGTGATCTACCGAAAAACTTGCCAATATTATCATATCGACCTCCACGAGCAATCTCCCTACCTATTTCTGCTACAAAAGCAGCAAATATAATACCTGTATGGTAGTGATACCCTCTCAACTCAGATAAATCAAAGCTTACCGTTAGCGAAGGAAGTATTATCTTCAACTTGTCTGCAATCATTTGTAACTCAGCTAAAGCAGTCAAAATTGAGTCACTGGTATTAGCAAAAATTTCAGCTGCTTTCTCTAAAACATCAGAGCCACCATTTAAGGTAGGCAAGGCAATAAAAATATTTTTGAATTTATCATCTATAGGAAGACTAGCTACCAATTCAGTCAATTCAGTTCGTGCCTTACGTTGTAATATGTCAAACAACTCTGCTTCTTGCTGTTCTGTTAGCCCCGCTAGTGTTGACAGCTCTCTATAAATTCTCACATGTCCCAGGTCTAGGTGAACATTTTGTAAACCCGTCACTGCCAGCATCTCAAGCATTAACTGAATCACTTCAAAATCACTTTCGATCCCTGAATGTCCATATATTTCAGCACCAATTTGCATCGGACTTCTGCTTTTCTGTAATGAGTCACCCAATGTTCTTAATGTAGTACCAACATAACAAAGTCTGGTGGGTCTATCATGCTTTAGATTATGAGCATCAATACGAGCAACTTGCGGTGTCATATCAGCACGAATCCCCAGCATTTCACCTGAAATTTGATCAGTTAATTTAAAAGTTTGCAAGTCAAGGTCATGCCCTGAGCCTGTTAATAATGAATCAAGAAAATCAACTACAGGAGGAATAACCAATTCATAACCCCAACAAGCATATACATCAAGTAATTGCCGGCGTAAGGTCTCTAATTGTTTGGCTTCATCAGGTAAAACTTCCTCTATCCCTTGAGGTAATAGCCAAGAGTCTTTTTTTTGCATATTTTTTGGATGTCCACTCGCACAAAACGCCCCATAAAAATGGAGCGTTTTGTTATCTAAAATAAAGATTAATTTATTTGAAAATTATTTACTTCTGTTTCTTAAAGTATTTAAAGAAGTCAGAATCTGGTTCAACAACCAGCATATCACCCGCATTTCTAAAGGTATTTTTATAAGCGTTCATGCTTCTGTAGAAAGTAAAAAACTCAATATCTGCACCATAGCTTTTAGCATATATATCAGCAGCGACCGCATCTCCATTACCTCGAAGTACCTCAGCATCACGAAAGGCATTAGCTAAAATAATAACTTTTTGTTTATCAGCATCAGCTCGAATTCGTTCGGCAGCTTCCTTACCTTGTGAACGAAATTCTCTGGCAACCCTTTCTCGTTCAGCTTCCATTCTTCTGTAGACTGAAGAACTTACTTTTTCTGGTAAATCAATGCGTTTAACTTGTACATCAATAATGTCAATACCCAGATCAAGCGTTTCTTTTTTGACTCTAGTCAGCACAGCCATTTTAATGGCATTACGATCTGTTGATACTAACTGCTTAATATCACGTTGACTAAATTCACTACGAAAAGCATTTTTAATAATGGGTTCTAAACGATTATTTGCTTCTTGAAGATTACCTGAAACCGCTGTGTAGAAAGATT
>JAGLUC010000052.1 GCA_023134955.1 Methylococcales bacterium
GTTCTTCTATCTTGCAGATTTCCGCATTCTCAACCTGCCCAAAACCAATGCTTTTTAATGCGCCAAGATGTGAAAACCATTTGATGGCAACCGCTATATGTTGTCTGATAATTTCTGCATGAGGCTGGGAGGAAAAGAAATGAACTTGTCCTGTAAAACTGTAGGATTCACCGCTTATAAAAGGATTTTCCAGCATGACTATTTGATGTTGTTCAACTGCCCCCCTGTCTTGGTCAATTTTTATTCTGTATCGGGTTTTAGATGGTTCAAGTTCGTTATCATTAAGAATAAAGTCAGAAAAAAAAAGACGTTTGCTGACTGCAAAGTCATTTTCAGATGGTTTGCCCAGCCAGTCATCAAGCTTTGGTGCAAACCAGTCAGGTTTATTTTCGCCTTGTATTGCGTCAGTTAACTCTTCAAGTGATTGTCTTATTTTGCCACTGATTAGCGTACCTGGAAGGTATGGTTTTTCGTTATGATTACGGGCAACAACAACATCAAAACCCAATTCACCCGGACTTGATGATTGAGTTAGTAAAGGGCCGCGTAATGTAATAGATATGTTTAGTATTGTTTTTTGCATTAGTGGGGATTCCTTTATTCTTATTATTTATGGCGGTGTAATAAATGTTGGGCTTCGTTTCTCAGTACCAACCTACCAAACCGCAAATGACTGTAGGTTAGGGGTGACGACAGGAACCCCAACATTAATCAATATAATTCCAAAGATCTATTAAATGTAGCCAGTGTGCGTTTTCATTTCCAAAAATATTTTTTAATTCTGAAATATGCTTTTCGCTTTTTTCTGGTAATTTAGCTATGTATTGTTCAGCCTTTTTTTGTTCATTACTTTTATAGGCATGCAAAATCTGGTAAATCTTGCGTTGAGCAAATTCTGTATCGTTTTTTAATGCTGTTACTGCGGTTGTGATCTCATCAATTTTTTCTGCTTCTACTAACAGATGTTGCCATTGTCCAAGGTTTTTAATTCGTTTGCCCCGGTAGTTTTTAAGTTGCGTTCCTGCATGGTCGAAAGATTCTAAAACCTGATAGGCAATATAGTTTTTGTTACGACAGGCTTCTTTGGCAAATTGATCTGCCAGGTTTCGTGCTAAGGCATTAATCCGGTGAATAGGCGCATTGTGATGGCAGAATACCAGTCCTGCAGCATGAAATAGAGGGTTTTTATCATTAAT
The DNA here is from genome assembly GCA_023134955.1 of Methylococcales bacterium. GTDB lineage: Bacteria > Pseudomonadota > Gammaproteobacteria > Methylococcales > Methylomonadaceae > QPIN01. Next base: position 1,197 of record JAGLUC010000052.1, read on the forward strand.
GTTGATAATAATATGTTTGCTGGCTTCTTTGTAAAATTCATTAATCATCCACCAGCCTTGCCAGGCAGGGACTACCCAGATAATTTCATCTCCACCCCAGAGCAGTGTTTCAAGACGAATATTTCCTTCTTCAGTTCTCCAGTCCGATTGGCTGGTGTTAGCTAAGATTTTATTTAGAATATTGGTTAAGACTTTTTCTCTACCTGTACGGGTATTTTGGTCAAATTTTTGTTGATTATCAGGGCTTTTGCTTTTTCTTTGAATGTCTCCGAATTTATTTCCGTCAATATAAATATAGGCAATTTTTTCATCCAGAAAACGGGGTTTACGTGATTGACTGAGTTCTTTTAAATTCTCAGTAAATTTTATATTAGCAATTTTTTCAGTGAGCTCTTTATCTTCTTGAATTGTTTTTTTATAAAATGCCTGTTTCTGGTTTCTACCATATTCTCGTCGTTGATGAACGGAGTCGGAAACATAATCTTTATTTTTATCTTTTAAATAACGATTTTCAGTGGCTGGGCGTACCTTATCAATCGCACAACTGGTAGAGCCTTGTTTGCAAATAGCTAAAGAAGGTGCTTGCATCTGTTGCCAATGATTGAGGGTTTGCAAACTGTCCCTGTCATTTTGATACTGTTCAAAACCATTGTTGATATGTAAATCGACTACGATGGTGGCATGTTGATATTGAGACTGGTCTTTATTAAAAAAATTAATGACTTCATTTTTTATGTTGTATGCTTCTTGAAAAGACATATCCAGATTAAACAGCCCCCAGGATGCACCTTTTGTGATGGTTGAAGCTGAATCTTCGTTATCAGTATTACTTCTTATTTGTTCTTCTATAGCTTTAATTTTTTTTCTACTGGTTTTGGTTGATTTGGAATTCTTTAATTTTTTTAATTTACTTTCTAACTGATTAATGTTGTCAGTATCTAGCATGGCTTTTTTAGGAGAATATTTCTTAATTATTTCTTCAACTATCTCCATTGCTTCCAGCAATAACAAGCCACCACCCCGAATGGTACTTAAATCATTAGTATCATCAATAAAATAACTTAAGTTAACGCTTTCTACTCTTAGGTAATAAGACATCAAAATTCTCCGGATTATTTATTTTTTTTAAATTTGTCATATATTTTAAGACCCAAAAAGGTACCTAAAGACATCATAAAAACGATAATTGTTTGAAGTATTATGTCTACATTTATGCTGCATTGGCTGTCAGAAAAACTAGTGCTACATTGCCATAAATTAAAATCAGACATACTAAATAATGCTGTAATTAACCCACCTGCAGCTAGTGGTATTCCCCAGTTAGCCAGTTTATTTGCTGCTTTTGCAAGATCAGTAGACTCTATGGTTTCAAGAAATTCATGAGTATTATCAATTTCCTGCTGAATTTCTTCAAAAAACTGGTCTAAGTCAAGAAAATTCCTGTTAAGTTCATACATTTCAATAGATTGTTGCTGGTTTGAAGGCAGAGGAAAACGATAGAGAATTGTAAAGTTAGAAAATTGACGGCGTAAAGTACGTAACTTCTTTCTTTTTTTTGTTTCTGTTTCGATTTCTATGACCTGTGAAAGTTCTCTGCCAAAACGAAACAAAGTCATTCTGATATAAAATAATAATATAGCAGTATCAAAATAGTAGCTTACCGAGGGTAAGAAAATATAAGCTTCTGGAGGTGCTAAAATAGCCGCTCCATGATAACAAAAACCATACCATGTGCCATTATGCTCCCATCGTTTATAGGTTCTTTGGTCTGCCCATTGCCGTTCAAATTGACTAACCGATTTATGCGTTTCTATTTGTGAAAGATTCTTATTAATATCGAATGAAGGGGGATCGATATTTAATAATTTAATCCAGTGCCCGTAGTCTTTTGCGTTTAGTTCATATGTGCCGGGTTCAAATACTTGTTTTAGTTTTTTTCCTCCATTATTTAAAAAAGCAACTGTCCACACGTAGCAACGATTATCTGCATAAATTTGCCAATGATCTGCTTTGTTGCTGTTTTTTTCGTTATACATCCATGCTTTTGCTGCCGTATTCCATTCTTTTGAAAATAGTTGGTAATAGTTATTGTTTTTGTCTTTTAATGGTATTTCCAGCATTGAACTCCATCGTTCAAAATAACAATGGAGAGAGTTTGTTAAGGACCCAATGGTTTCTTTTCCATTTAATGTAACGGGAATATTTGAAAAATATTCTTTTAATTTTTCGGCATGATCATCATAAGGAATACCAAAATAACGAAGAAATTCATTTAATATTAATAAATCGTCTAATTGTGGTTGTACTTTTTGTTCTTTTGAAAAGTAAATATCTACAGACAGAAAGCCCGTTTGCAGAATATCTGCTTGTTTTTGGTGTTTAATTTCAGGAACTTCAAACAAAACAATTTGGGGAGGCAACATACCAATCTTAAACTCTTGCCCTCTTAGGGTAATTGCTATTTCAGCTTTCCCCCAGGGGGTTGTCTTCCATTCATCACAGGTTGATAGCCATTGCCCTCGTTCATATAGTGTGCTGGCTGTTTCCCGGGTAAAGTATTTTCGACGTTTAATGTAAGATATATCGGTTTTATCGTTCAGTTTATAATATAGTTCAGGAGGTTTTGTAATTTCTGGAGCTGCTTGTAGTTGAAAAGCAAAAGGGAGTACAAAACGGGTATAGGTTGCTACACCTTCATTTTTTTCTTTTTTTATATCTGGTTTTCCGATAATCAAGTCAAGTTTATCAGGCATTATTCTTCTCCATAGCTGATTGTATACTTCCCCAACCCAAAACTACTCTTACCGCCAACATGAGTCCATTCGCCCATTTGTAAATAGGGGATGAATGCTTGCAGATTACCCTGGTAATTAATATCGCCCAGTAGACCGCCAAATTTCATCCATTCATGCTGGCTGCCTGAATATCTGTCCCAGTCATCCCAATGGGTATTGGACTGAGTGGTTTGTATTTCTTGAGCTTGTTGTAATAGTTGACGATATAACTGTTCGTCTATTGCGACATCGCTATAGCTTTGTTGTAAGGTTTTAAGTCTGCCTAATAATCTTGCTATTAGCAGTGAAAATTCGGGTGTTTGTCTTTGTAATTGGTTGTTAGATTTTAATCTTAATCGACTGAGTAAATAAAGCGTTATTTTTTGTGTGGTATTTTCTGTGGGGGTAAAGGTTGATTTTTCAATGCTTTTAACTTTAAATTTCCCTCGGCTATAACCTAAGCCCATTTCTCTGCCTAGATATTCTATGCCAGCCTGGGCTATTGCATAGTGCTGGGTTGCTTCTGCAAACAGGGTGAGCTCACAGCTAAACGTTTCACCTGGCTGGTAGGTTTGCTGATTGTCTAACGGTGGGAGTAATACAAAGGGTTTGGGTTTTTGGTTGCCTGTTTCTATTTCTGTCTGAAAAAAGTAATTAAACCAGGTGGGGGAGATTGTTTTTAAGGCGTGTCCAAAGCCACCATGGAATGCTGAGCCTTTGTAATTAGGCAGGTTAATGTGGTCTGTGGCTTCTAAGGTAAATTGAAGGCGTAATATGTCTAATGCAAAAATATTCAAGATTTTTTTATTGATCAATTTCAAAAAGAAAAAAGAGTTTGATTCATAATTTCCTTGGCAACGGCTACTTGCGTTGCTTTACTTTTTGCATCCAAGCAGTCGTCAACTAAATTCTCGACACCAAGGGAGGGCTATTAAGAGCTAATGCAACTTTTACTCGTCTGGATAACAATAACAGATTATCAGTAGTATATCCATGTTGTATGTGGGGGAATATTGAACTTAAAATATCTGAGTTTAAATTAAGTCTATTGATAGGGGGCGCATGGCTTTAGCCTGCTTTTTATAAAGAGAACTCAAAGATCCTCGCCATAATGTTGTTAAATTAAGAAATAATGATGCTAGTGCTTCAACAACTTTAGTTTGATGGATGGATTGTTTTTGTAGAGCGCGACTTTAGTCCGCTATGAGTAAGGCATCAACCATTATTCTTTAAGCATTGCGGACTGAAGTCCGCTCTACAATCAAACCAAAGTTGATGAGCTAGTACTC
>JAGLUC010000053.1 GCA_023134955.1 Methylococcales bacterium
GAATCGCTCTTTTAAACCCAATTTCCCAGCGAAAATAATCAATTCTAGACCACCAATTCATTAAAATAGTACTTAGGAATGGTGTAGCAATTTTTTCAGTAATAAGTGCAGGTTGAGATACAACTATAAGTCTTTCCTGTGGTGCATTTACCAGTTTTGATAAAATAATTTTCGATCCTTGTTTAACTTTCCACAAAGCTTGTAACTCATCTAATCTACCTTGTTTTATTTCCAAACTTATTATTGATAAATTATGGTTAGAGTCTTTTGTTTGGTACTCAAAAAATTCACCACTCGCCAATAAAATCGTTCGCCATTTAATTAATCTATAAGAATTGTCTGTTTCTATGTTAACTGTTGTTTTACACCCTATTATAAATAGACTTACTAAGATGACTAAAAGATATAATGTTTTTTTCACTTCAATATTTTCCACAAAAAAGCCACCTTATATGAAATAAGGTGGCTTTTGCATTTTACCTATTCTGTTAGTAAAGATAGAGTCTTAAACATAATACACTTCACTAGTTATAAACTGAATGACACCGATTATTTCCAAGGTGATATTAGAGGATTAGTTGCTATGCCATTACCACCTGTGTCAGTAACACCATAAAGAGATACTTTTTCATTTTCAGGGTTAGCAGTTGCTGTATTCAAAGGTACATCCCCTGCATGTGATGGTAAACCATCTTCAGGTAAGTCGATAACAGATATATAATTTTGTGTCTTATGGGTAATATATGCGTAATAGCCATTACCATCAGCTTTATCAGAAAAGGCTGCACCATGTGCTGCTGTACCCGTTTCGAATTGAGCTGCAATCGTATTCTCTTTTATATTTGTACCAACTATATCTTTTGCATAAATAACGGTTGTCCATTTACTATTTGGAACAACAACATAACGGTTGTCTGGTGAAATAGGAGTTTGTACAGGACAGCCACCAATATACAGGTCTGTCATTTTTTCAATTGGGTCTACTTCCAGGTTATATACAGAAACCGTTCCAGCTAAACAGTTACCTGCATAAGCTCTTGTTCCCGTAGAGTTGACTCCAGCTCCCAGAGGGTATAAATCAGCCGGTAGTGTAATAATTTTTATGTTTTTAGCTGGATCAATAAAGCTAACCGTATTATTCAAAGAATTTGAAGTCATCACAATGTCAGTGCCATTATTGACATCTCCTCCATACCAAATACCATGCGGGCCATTACCTTCTAGTTCATTCGGATCATTAGCTCTTAGGGATATTTGTTTTGTTAAACGCATGTTTCTTTGATTAAATACCTGCACATAATTAGAACCTTCTATAGAAACATAAAAGTCATCTCCAGCATGATCACTAGTAATATGGGCAGGTGCTGCTCCAGCCACATAATTTCCAACAAATTCCTTGGTATCAGCATCAATCTCAGTTAAATAGTTATCAAACCAGTTGGTAATAACAGCGGATGTTCCATCTTTTTTAAACCAGATATTATGGGGGTTATTACCAACTTCTATTTCGTGCGTAATAGTCCAATCACTCGCATTAACAACCTGAATAACACCATCTTTACCAACATCTTGGGCACTTACTTTTGTACTATTGAGATCATTGCTAACGGAATCTTGAAATTGTGCTTCAACCCATATTTCGCCAACGCCTCCTGGAAAACCATTATCACTAGGTAAAGCTATAGGGTCTCTAAGAGTAGGTGTTGGCGCAACAATAGCTTTATCAACGAAAATTTGTCCTCTCATATAAGGGTGTATTTTACATAAAAAAGTAACCGTGTAACCATCAGGATTAACAGGATCATAAGGAAAAGTACGATAATAAACGCCACCTACACCTAATAAGCCTGAATCAGAGCCGGCTGTTTCATCACCTCCAGTGACAACGAATTCAACTTGGGTAACTGGATGATATGTGCTACCTTCATTGACAAATTTAACTATATCACCAGCGTTAACATCAAGCTGCATGGGAAAGTACCAAGGGTCTTCATCACCTATCGTAACGACATGGTCTTCTTTTGGTGCATCTATGAATGAATCTGGTAAGTTTGTAATATAATCAGCAAGCGCATTCAATTCGTCATCACTAATTTCCTGATGTGCAAAAGAAGGCATCTCTGGTGGTCGCCCTTCACGAACCCATTTCTTTATCGATCTGGTTGAGCGACCTGCTATTTTAAAGGCTTTCTGGCTTGGATCTATCCATGAAGTTCCACCCTCACCACGATCTCCATGACAAGATGCACAGTTTGCACGCATTATTTGGTCGGGTGATTTTGCATAGGTTGTCACAGGCAAAACACCTGCAATCGAAAGAATAGCTATTGGAATTATTTTTGTTTTACTCATAACATTTTTCCTCAGAATTTATATTAATTGTTCCAGAAGTTTTCGCACCTTATTGCCTTATCTAAAAGGACAAGGCGAGAGTGAGGGGGAAGATAAAATGCGAAAACTTTTGGAACAACTAACTAACTAACTAACTAACTAACTAAGTAAGTAAGTAAGTATGTATGTGTGTGTGTGGAAATGAATCAACAATAGTTCAATACTGAAATTTACTAGTTTTTAAAGCTGATACTACTAAGTGCAGTATAAAATCAAAGAGCAGGTCAATTAATGGTTTTCGGTATTGATGACTCTTGAGCTGTCAGTATAAAACTTAAAACTTTATTTGGAAACAACTTTTTCAATAGGAATATGGAAAAACTGTAAAAACACCTGTTTTTGTAAGGAATAACTTACAATCCATTGGTATTTAAGGAGTTTTTCGTGCTATAAAATGGCATTGACTGCTATTGTTCTGTCAATTTCTGTGCTTTTATTCCAGATATCATCCCTGCCAGTTTCTTTAAGATTGCGAAAACTAGGGTCAAGTCGCACGCCGTTATCGGCAATTAATCTAGCGGGTTAAAGTCCCGTCTGGGGAATTACTCATTCAACCCAGTAGTACTGTGGAGCAGTGCATGAGCAATTATGATCACCGTGCCTGCGTCAAGTACTCTGGTTTTTGTTTTAAGTTCCTTTTTAAGCTCTGTTATGTGACCAGGAGAAGGAATTTCAAATATTAGAACTTCTTTTTCATCAAGTTTCACAAACTCAATATCAATACTTATAAATGCTGGCTGAGTATAACCTTCTAACTTCTGGATTAATGTTTTCCTAAAAGCCTTAATACTATTAAGGCTTTTAATTTTCTTTATACCAACATCATGAATCTCTTGAGTAGATTCTGAAAAACCAATAACCAAATACCTATGAACACCAACAAATCCCAAATAGCCATTAGAAAGTGAAATAATATCTTTTAGAAACTCACCCCATTTATCCGACATTTCTGATGGAGAAGTTGAATCATTCCAATACCATTCACGCTTAAATTCAAGTACAGGAGATTCATTTTTTTTAAGTAAATCCTTTAATTGATCTTTCGTAATCATCACAATAAATATTCCAATTTTAATTTGGGGATAAACTTAGCACCCACTTAAATAAGCACATAACGTTTGCTTCAGTTGCCGTGAAAAGGGGCGCTGTTTTTGCGATAGCAAAGTCGAGTAGCCCGAAGTACTTCCCCTTCAAGCTCTCACAGAACCGTACGTGAAAC